>NZ_JAUBPT010000064.1:0-43322 GCF_036700905.1 Microcoleus sp. S13_C3
ACTCATATATTTTGTTCACTTCAAGCATTTGTAAAATTGGAGTTTATGCGGTCTGAAAAAATAATTAGTAACTGGTATGAAGTCCAAAGGAATTTATTCACTTCAGTTATACGTGAGCATATTTTGGCAAACCGATTCAGTGATGGTATCGTCTAGAATACATAGATGATATTTTTTGTCAATGCGTAAGTCCTAATTTTATCTAAAAATCCTGACCAAAAATTTCTTGATGGTATCCGCCACGTGATTTATCCCTGGAATCAATCCAAAATCTCAAATCTAAAATCCTCAAGCCCCCGAATTTATCTCGCGCAAGTCAATCCAAAATCCAAAATCTAAAATCTAAAATCGAATGACCCTGTGGGCCGCACTAGGTATTTCCACTATAAATTAACTGGCGATCGCCCCAACTCCTAAACAAAAATTATTAATATAGATACAGAGAGGGTTTTTTATGTCATTTACGAAGGGTCAAATCATCACAGTAAGCTTAGCAGGAATGGCAACAGCGGTGGGAGTAGCTGTTGCCACTATACAGTCGGGTGCGATGAAACAATCCAATCCTCCCCTTGCAGAATCGCCCGCATCCACCAGAAACCAGATTGCAGGGCCGACGAACAACCCTGAATCTCGGCAACCAGAACCTCTGCAAGCACAAACCCAGGCCGCACAATCTCCGAAATCCGAACCCCAACCTGCAAAAACACCAGCACTTCAATCCTCGCTAGTTGCAGGAGTCTCTGGATCAAAAGTTGAGCCAGTAGTTGTCACACCGCCAAATTCGGGTTGCAAAATCACCCAGGCTGTAGTCAGCGATCCGAATCCACCGCTAAATGTGCGATCGAGCCCGCAAGTAAGCGGCAGCCAAATATTAGGAAAACTTAAAAATAATACCTTTGTTTCAGTCGCCGAAGAACAAAACGGTTGGCTGCGAATTACCGATCCAGTTCCCGGTTGGGTTGCGAAAAGACGCACCGAAAGCAGTTGTTCTAACGTCAACCAGCCGATTAATTTTCTACCGGGAGGAGATGAGGCAATTGTTAAAGGTCGAATCATCGGCGGCGGCAGCCACTCTTACCGGATTCGCGCCCGAAAAGGTCAAACAATGACTGTTAGGAATCGGAAAGATGTTTTCCCGCAAATTATAACTCCTCGTGGCAAAGTTTTAGCCGGAGATCCTTATCAAGGCAATGAAACAGAGTGGACAGGAAAAGTGCCAGTAACAGGCAATTACACATTACAATTAGACTCAAACTTCCGGGGATACGAATACGAATTTTCGGTACAGGTGCGTTGACATACTCACCGCCCTTTCATGTGCGGTGGTTAGTGAGCGTAGTCGAACTATGATTCTTGACGCTTCTTTGGGGTCTGCTACCTTCGGTAGTCTTACGTCCCCTCTGCGTCGTCAGTCAAGCGAGTCGTGGCAATGCCCTATCCCGACTTTGTTTGTATTTTTGGCTGCGTTGATTGACTGTAAAATGAGTTATTCTGGTATAATACAGGCGATACAATTATGCCGGCGGTAACTCCTTAGCTAGTAGAAAACAGGAATGTCAACAAAAGTAGAGGAAAATCTAGCGATCAATACTGGAATCCATAAACGTCTCGGTCAGTTAATAGAGGCGTTGGTGGAGGATGAGCGCGTTGGTAGTTCTAGGGAACTAGGAAGGATTACAGGAGTTTCATTCAACACCCTGGTGAACTGGAACGAGGGCAAAGCCGATCCCAGATTGCAAAAGTTAGTTCAGTTTGCCTATGCTATCGGTTGGTCTATGACAGAGTTGATGCAATATGCGGAAGGGGATGAAGATCCCTATGAAGCGATCGCTCGTAAAAAAAGAGCAGGACAGCAGAAGTATCGGAAATCGTCTTAACCAGAGAAAAATATCCATTTATTCAATATTTCAATGCCACGCTAACTACCGAACAAATTCCGAAGCGCGACTTATTTTTACAGCGTATTAAATACGTTATTGAAGGGTTTTGGCAAGCGGTCTCGACTTTCCTGGTGCGATCGCCTGCTAACACAATTCTTTCTGACGGCGGGATTTGTGCGATGTAGAGCTTCATTAACCGATGAACGATCGGGCCCTTGTATCTTGTAGTGCCTCGTAGACGCTACTCCAGTAATTAAGGAATCTCGGCAAGTGATATATCAAGAATCGCAAATTTCTGCCAATCTTCCGAATCAAAGTGCCACCATTCTGTTGTGATACCGATAAATCCGTGTTTTTTCATCGCCTCCTTAAGCACTTGACGGTTTTTCCGAGATTCTGCGCTGCCGCCTTGATAATCTCCGTGAGCTTTTTCGGTAAAATCATCGTAAGGTGTTGGCATTTCTAATTCTTTGCCAGTGCGATCGACTAAAGTCAAATCTATAGCAGCACCGCGATTGTGCCGGGAACCCCTAGCAGGATTAGCAACATAGCGCGGATCTGGCCAAGCTTGCCACATTTGCTTAGTCACAGAGAAAGGCCTGTAGCAATCGTAAACTTTCAAACCCAATCCGATTTTTTCCAAATCTGTTTGAACTAGCCCTAACTGTTGAGCAACAGAACTTCTCAAGGCGCATTTCGATATAGGGTAAAGCTTTCGTTTCAAGAAATTGTTAGTAGTGGCGTATCGGATATCGAGGCGAATGTTGGGATTTACGCTGCGGATGTCAACCAGTCGCGCCGAACTGGGAAGTTGACTCATGAAAATACTTTCAGGTACTACGGGGTTTGGTTCGGGTTGGGTAATTTGCACTTGTGGCGGCTCCTGGGCGCGGACAAATGTTGTATGGTGCAGACCTATCGCACATAGCAACACTAGCATAAATGCGATCGGGTATTTTCTAAAACGTTTAAATTTCATAGCTGTTCTGATTGTTAGTCTTAGAGAGTAGATTACAACCAAAAGCTAAATGCAACACACCGATCGCCAAGGCTCAAATCAGATCGGGATCAATACCCTGCGAGCGCAAATAAGCCGCTAATCGTTCTTTTTGTTGCTGTTCCCGATCGGCTCGTTGGCTCTCAGCTTCAGCCCGTTGGCTCTCAGCTTCAGCCCGTTGGCGTTCCTGTTCGGTATGAAGGCGTTCGAGTCGGGCTTGTTCGCTTCCAATCAGCAACAAATTACCCTGGTTATCCCACCAACGCAACCATCGCTGTGTTTGATTTTGATAACTACCTTCCCATACACCCAACTCCACTCCCATTAGTTCGATCGAGTAGTGTCCGCGATCGTTTGGTTCCAAGCGAATATAACGAGTATTCACCCAGTTGTAGACTTCTAGTTCACCGGTTTTGATGATGTAGATAGCGTAGTAGGGAATCCGAATAATCTGCTCGTATACCCAGAACTTTCCAGGCTTCTGAGTTACACCTTCTGAGCTGCGAGATAGAGGAGTATTATCGCGTTCTTCCGAACCATTTCCACTAGCAAGCTCGATCGCAATTAGCGGCACCATATACTCGCGCCACAACACGTAAGAGCGACGAATTTCTCCATCCACGAGGGGTGGAACATTGGGGACGTAGAACCAGTCGGGGGCTTCGGCTCCGCGTTCTGGTGGGTCGGTTTCACGCCAGTAGATGCCACTATCTTGCCCGATCGCATACATTCCGTCGGGGTGGAGAGTTTGCAGCGTGGTTCCCAGGGAGTCGGTGAGCAGAATACACTGAGGATGTTCTTGGAAGTTTTTCACAAACGTGCCGTCGGATTCGGGGAGTTGCGTGTGATCGGGGAAGGCGCGGACTGGGGTTATAGGACTAAGGCTTTGGGTCATGACGGGTACGCGATCGATTGGCGATCGGGACTGATGCTCTGTTCACAGCATAGCGATTGCTGCTGCAATTGTGTCGATCGAAGCAGGTTTTGACATAACCTAGTGGGACTTAGACAAAAACTGAGGTTAAAATGTCTAAGTCTCATTAGCTAGAAAATTCCCGATTTCTTCAAATTCCCAAGCGCTGATACACTAAATCTAAGTGCCTCAATTGATACTGCGGATCGAAACAATCATCAATCTCTTTGGTGGTCATCTTAGCTGTTACCCGATCGTCCTTAGCAATTAAATTGTAGAAATTGCCGCCCGGTTTGTTCCAAGCTTCGTGAGCACAAGATTGCACAATTTTGTAGGCGTCTTCGCGACTGGTGCCTTTTTCTACTAAGGCTAACATCACGCGCTGGCTGAAGATGACTCCGCCGTAAAGGTTCATGTTTTGCTTCATGTTTTCGGGATAGACTAGCAGGTGTTTTACTAAGTCTGTGGTTTCTACTAACATGAAGTGAGTTACTGTAGAACTGTCGGGCAAAATCATTCGTTCTACGGAACTGTGAGAGATGTCTCTTTCGTGCCAAAGCGCTACGTTTTCTAAGGCTGCGACGGCGTTGGCGCGGACGATTCTCGCCATTCCTGTGAGTCTTTCCGATCGAATCGGGTTGCGTTTGTGAGGCATGGCGGATGAGCCTTTTTGCCCTTTGGAAAAGAATTCTTCGACTTCGAGAACATCGGTGCGTTGCAGGTTGCGGATTTCTACTGCAAAACGCTCGATCGATGCTGCTAAGAGTGCTAAGGTTTGGACGTATTCGGCGTGGCGATCGCGCGAAATGACTTGAGTCGATGCGGTATCGGGTTCGAGTCCGAGGTTTTGACAGGCGATCGCTTCAATTCGCGGGTCAATATTAGCATAGGTTCCGACTGCGCCGGAGATTTTGCCGACTGCAATGGACGATCGCAAATTCACCAATCTTTCTCGGCTGCGAAACACTTCTGCCAGCCATCCTGCTAGTTTAAAGCCAAAGGTGATGGGTTCGGCGTGAATTCCGTGCGATCGGCCAACCATGACGGTATTGCGATGCTGTTGAGCCTGATAGCGAATAGCTTGACTCAATTCTTCGACACGTTCTAACAAAATATTGACGCTAGCGACTAATTGCAGCGCCAAAGCGGTATCGAGCACATCGGAACTGGTTAAGCCGAGGTGAATGTAGCGGCCGGCATCGCCTACATATTCGTTGACATTTGTCAAGAAGGCGATCATGTCGTGGCGGACTTCGGCTTCAATTTCGAGGACTCGTTTGGGGTCAAAATTAGCCTTAGCTTTGATTTCTTCGACTGCGGCGGCGGGGATGTAGCCGAGTTCGGCTTGAGCTTCGCAGACAGCGATTTCTACTTGCAGCCAGCTTTTGAGTTTGGCGGTTTCAGTCCAGATGTTGCCCATTTCGGGCAAGGTGTAGCGCTCTATCACGGTGGGAGTTGGGGAATGCGATCGTCCTATTGTACCTCTGCGAGGGGATACAAGAGTCATAGGACTTACACATGGGCCCAGAAACCGGGTTTTTTACGAAAATACTTTGTTTCAGCCCGCAGATTTGGTAAAAACCCGGTTTCTTAAATCAACTCGGTTTTTGTCGTTTGGGCGATCGGCTATAATATCCTAAACCTCATTAGCGGGCATCACTCATGCCTAAAAAAATCAGAGAATTGAAAAGCCTATTACTAAAAGCCGGCTTTACTTACAGACAGGGAAAAGGCAGTCACACTGTATGGGAACACCCATTATTACCTGAAAAAATTACACTATCAGGTAATGATGGTGATGATGCACCCAATTATCACGAAAAAAGAGTAATTTCTGATTTACAGAAGCTCAAGGAGATAGAAGAATGAATAGCCATTACAGTATCATTATCCAGTGGTCAGAAGAAGATCAACTTTTTGTTGTCAGTTTACCTGAGTTTACCGATGTCATGCAGCCTTGCACTCACGGACACACTTACGAAGAAGCGGCCAAACACGGACAAGAATTGTTAGAAACATTGATTGAACTCTATCAAGAAGATGGCAAACCTCTACCAGAACCTCAGACCTTGGGGAAACGATTACAGATAGCGTAAAATGAAACAATTGAGGTGCTTAGGCAAATCGAAGCAGAGGAGAAAGTATGAGTTGGAGCGGTGATAATATTCGTCGCTTGTTGCGATAAGTTTTGGGGAGAAATCGCCAGCCAAATCAAGACGTGCGTATCCAGCAAAATATTCATGCTTCACCCAACCAAAACGCATCAGGAAGTGGCTCGTTAAAATCCTCACTCATCCAGCCCATCCCTTGATGCAGGCCCAAAACCCGTTGTTGCCCAGGAGGAGGTTCAGCTTCAACTGAAGTGTTTTCGGGGATCGATCGCATCTGTCGTTCCAGCAAAAACTCTGCAAAAGTTAACAAAAGCTGCTGATTTTCCGGGAGTAAGTGCTGTAACTTGCCTAGCAAATCTTCCAAAAGTTCGATCGTTTGAGAAGTCATCTTTTTCCCCTCAATGTTGGCGATAGTCTCATTATCCGTTATTTTTTGGCGATCGATGCTCATCTTGAAACAAAAGCACCATTGATTTCAACACTTGCTACTGGCCGAAAACCAGCTTGCAATAAACCTGTTTCTAGTTTTTTACTGCGTTCTATCTGATGTTGCCCACTTGGGGCAGGGTGTAGGGATCGATCGCGCTTGGAGTCAGAGAGTGCGATCGTCCTATTGTACCTCTGCGCGGCCTCCGTCTTCAGTCGGGAGGGGGAATTTCGGGCGATCGAACTTTCCGATTTCTGGATTTGAATATTTCGTTTGTTTCGGATATTGCGTTTATGGCACAGTAAGTGTTATCGTGAAGGAAACAACCAAGTATATGCCGGCCAAATACTTACATACCCTTCCAGCAATGGCTGCACAGGTTTTCCCCAATCGCGGCCTCTGTCTGCTGACCAATAAAACGGGGTCTGGTATAATCAGCGGTTTAAACCGCTGATTATACCAACTTATACCACCATATTGACTCTGTGCTTCAAAAACAATCACATCAAAAAAGATATTAATTATGTTGAACCAAAAAGCATCGCTTGAGTCAGTTTTGATTCCCGAACAAAAACAAGAAGAAATAGCAAAATTAGATCGGATTCTCAGCCACGAATTTGCACAACCAAAATTAGTCGGAAGTAACGGAGAAGAGATAGTAATTCCTGAATCAGTCTACAGCATTTTGCGTCAGGTCGTGCGTGCAATGGCATCAGGTCAAGCTATCTCTCTAGTACCTCACAATCACGAACTGACAACACAAGAAGCTGCTGATATTCTGAATGTATCCCGACCATTTCTGGTCAAGTTACTAGACCAGGGAGAAATTCCTTGTATCAAAGTAGGAAAGCATAGACGTATTCGTTTGGAGGATTTAACTTTATATAAAGAACATCGAGACAACAAACGTCGCAAACACTTGGATCGGCTAATCGAGATGACCGAAGAAGCTGGTTTGTACGAGGCATAGAAATAATTCCAACATTAATATGTCTAAGCTTAGTGTTGTCCTCGATGCTTGTGTCCTGTTTCCTATGTATCTGCGCGATACTCTGCTTTCCACCGCCGAGGCTGGTCTGTATTTACCGTATTGGTCGCAGAAAATCCTTGATGAAGCAATGAGCAACCTTGTCCGCCAAGGGATATTATGCCAGGAGAAAGCAATCCATCTTGAAGCGGAAATCAATGCAGCCTTTCCCGAAGCAATAATTGAAGTACCTGTCGGCTTAGAGCAAATCATGAAAAATGACCCTAAAGACCGTCATGTTCTTGCTGCTGCTGTAACAGCCAAGGCTGATGTCATTGTTACCAGCAATCTAGCGGATTTCAAAGAAAAGGATTTAGCTCCTTGGAACATCAAATCGCTGTCACCTGATGAGTTTATGGGCGAGCTATTTGACGAATACCCGGACTTAATAGTGAGATTATTACGGCAACAGTCGGAAAGGTACAAAAAACCTCCGAAGACTGTTGCTGAATTACTTGAATTTTTGGAAAAAAAAGCAGGTATGCCCAAATTTGCTAGTGATATTTTGTTATATGAATATAGTCTAGATATTGTGCAAACTGCGGAAACAGTTTTAAGGAACTACGGCAGACAAATACCCGAAGGCGGTAAATTTCTTGAGGGAGAGCGGTATCGTATTTGGCAGCAAGAAGAGACGCTTACAATTACTGCGAAAGATGGTAGAGGTGAAATTCTACGATTTCAGAATCAGGAAATTGAGGGGAATATCTCATCAGAGGATGTCAAAGCCTTAAAAATATTTGCTCAAAGCTTGGATTGAGAATTAACAATAAATAGGGTTGAGGAGCAACAAGCTGATTAAAATAACCGATTTGCAGAAGCTCAAGGCAATAGAAGAATGAATAGCCCTTACAGTCTCATCATCCAGTGGTCAGAAGAAGATCGACTTTTTGTTGTCAGTTGGCCTGAGTTTACCGATGTCATGCAGCCTTGCACTCACGGACACACTTAGGATGACGCGGCAAAACACGGGACAAGAATTGTTAGAAACATTGATTGAACTCTATCAAGAAGATGGCAAACCTCTACCAGAACCTCAGACTTTGGGGAAACGATTACAGATTGCGTAAAGTTGTTAATACCAAGAATTATCAAGCCACTTTGTTGCAGGCTATCGCCGCAATAATTTGAAGTTTCGCTTTAATCACCTAGTGACTGATAGCACCAACTGGGACGCCGCAAGAGATTGAAAGTATCTAGGTATTGAATCCGATCGGGTTCTGCGACTGTAGCAGCGGCTTCATTCGCTTCATTCAATAAGCCTTGACGGCAATCTATGTTCCAAAAAGGATGAACGATAATAACAGTTATATCGCCCACAGTCAAACCCGGTAGAGGGCCGAACTGTTGCCCGGAACAACTAAACGAAGCACAAAACGTATCGCGCAAAGCAGTTGCTTTCAATACCCAATCTTCTAAGTCTGGAGTAGAAAAATCTCCATCCAGTCCGCAACGAAAATCACTACTAGCTAATCCCCTCAGCAAGGAAAGCCCCAAACGCCAATCCAGCAGACCGTGATAGTTCATATTGCGGTACTGCTGCAAGCAATCATAACAGGAAGAGTCGCATTTTTGGCGATGTTCAGGTGAGATTATCGCCTCAGCAAAGCTATTTTGATAATTTATAATCTTGTCTAAAAGGATGTCTTCCCAGTGATTAGCTAGCCAGTAGGTAAAGCCAGATCCGTTTGCAAGGCGATCGCTAATTACAATTTCTCCTACTTTTTCCTTAGTATCGTCTAATTCAGCCTGTCGCAAACCGCTCACGTCTAATTCTTCAGGATCAATGTCTAACTCCTGTGCCGCTACAGCACGAACCATGAAAGCGGCTGAGTAGAAAGCAGCTTTGACGGCGGAACCGCGTGCAATAGGATCGAGGCACAATCCATCTGGTACAGCAGCAGGTTTAATTCGCAGGACACCAGTGGTTTTTGGGGCAACGATCGCAATTTTTTCTGACTCGCCTTGCGGTTTAAACTTCACCCCATCATTTTTATTCTGAAATCGCTCATCAATCCACTGATTTGTTAACACTTTATCACCGCGCCCAAATGTTGCATTTCCTATTGCTCCTTGAAATAGCTGTCCTCGATTATCATTCACCCGAAAAACGCGGCCTGATTCGGAAAAAGCTGTCTGAGTATTTGTGTTATTTACTAACTCAAACTTTTGAGGTTGTGATTCGGCTACGCTGCCAGCACCTGTAATTAACGCATCGTATTCATCTTTAGCATCCGCCCCAGGATTGAGGCTGGTACGGAAAGCTAAAGGAACAGCCCACTGAAAAACTCGAAATCCCTGTTCGTCAGTTGCCCCGCATTTCGGACAGACTGTATCTTCAAAGATTGTATTAGAAGTGTTCGTATGTTGGCATCGCTGACACCTCAACATCCATTGGCGATCGCTCAGAGGTTCGCCAGCAGGAACCAACCCGTTTTTAGTGTCAGGAATTAACGATGCTGTAAACCCGATCGCGGTATAAATTCGCTTGTCTTTTGTTTTTTCTGAACCGGGGGCAAATTCAGAGACAGCTAAATCTAAATCTCGATCGATAGTAGGAACTTTTTGTTTTCGGGACGGATCGTGATGATACAAATCGCGCACTCTTGAGGGCATCCCGTACATTGGCAAAACCCCGCCTTCAGCAAGGCGTTCTGCCAATCCATCTCCAGTCAATTCTAAGTTATTGGTACACTCGTCAATCTTTTTAAACAAATCCTGACGTGCATACTCTTCAAGTTTGTTGCGATCGATACCTTCAACACCGACTAGCAGAGAATTTATGATCTCGGTGACTTGCTTTGATTTCTCTAACCAATTACGAACTTGTTCGCGGCGTTCTTCCGTTTCCTTCCACTTTTTAAGCGTCCCAAATTCGCCGTGACTGTCCGGTTTTTTTTCTACTTCCCAGCAGGTGACACTAGCATCCTTAAATGCAGGTCTCAAACATTCTTTGGCTAGGAGGCGTTGCACAATCTCAACCTGTGACATAGAAAGAAAAGGAACTGGCGGCGGATCGCCCGTAATTTTTTCAGGATGGCGGTAATAAAATTCATCGTGCGATCGACCCCGACAAAGAGTAAGTACGATCGCGAAAGCCTGACCGCGGCGACCACCGCGACCCGCACGCTGTTGGTAATTAAACCGCATCGGTGGCATATTTGCCATCACAACAGCCATTAAACTGCCAATATCAATTCCCACCTCCATTGTGGTAGTGACGTTCAAAATATCGATGATATCTACTGCTGGGATAAAATCTCTTTTTTGTTCGCCAAAATTCACGATGATGTTGCGGAAATGTCGCTGTCTTTCAGCTTGATCGTCGGTTTGTCCGGTCAACTCTTCGCAGTGCAACCGCAACGGTTGACGCTTATTTACAGCTTGGGTGGCGAAATAATTGCGATCGTATAAATCTGCACATATTTTATTAGGTTCCGCCGATAAATTTGCCAAGCAATTAGTATTAGTACAAATACCTCCCGCACGGTGCAGGTGAGGACGCTGGCAGAAATTGCACTGCCACACCGGGTCGTTCGGCACAGCAACTCGTACAGATAAATGCCGGGGATTAAGTTTAAAGTGGTGGTGCTGACCGCATTCGCAAATAGCAGATTTCAATGCCTGCTGCAATTCCTGTTCTGAAATTCTCCAAGCTTTTGCACACTCTTTAATATATTTCCGAAATTTTGATCGCACATCACCCCAGTCTTTCCAGTCATCCAGCGGATAATCTTTTTTAGGTTCTTGCGGATACCTGTACAATTCACCTAAAATTCGCAAGCTGCCATCACAAATATTCTCAAATACTGAAGGTGAAAGTCCGCATTGGATTGCTAACTGTTCTAATTGATTTGGCGGTAAATTCAGGCGAACATAACCCAGACCCGATGCTTCAATCCCAAAGTACAGGCGACTAAAAAGTGTGTCGCAGACCTCAGATTTAACTTTAGAGCGAAGTTTGTTTTCTCGCCTTTCCTCTGCGCCAGGAGACAATTTAGATTTCCATCCTGCGGTATCAGAGGAAAAATCAAACAATTTTGTCCAATGATGCCAGTCACTATCATAATTAAATTCCTGGTAATCGACATCATTACCAGCAGGATTGACTCCCAACACTTTCAATCGCTGTATGAGCAAACCAGGATCTTTATTGTCAGGATCTTCACTGTCTGGTTCAAACATTATGCAGAGAGGAACTGTGCGGGTATTAACTATTTGTTGAATTTCGTTGAGTACCTTCTGAGCCTGATCTTGCCGATTTTGATACATTTCCAAATCTTCTGAATCAAGACCTTCTGGCCAGGGTTTATTAACATTTTTAATAGCTTTTTGTAACTCTTCAAAAACTTTTGGGTTACGTTGAGCAAATAACTGGGCTTCAGAACGAGTAGGCTGACCGTATTGTTGAATATCTTCTAACAGGTGCGATTTTCCTACAGCGAGTTGTCCAAGTTCATCAAAAAGTGCTTCTCGTATTAGATCGTCATAGTGAACCCGCTCAATTCCATTCGATATAGAAGCTGCATCTTCACGACTATCAGAAAACACGACTAATTTGCGGGATTCTGCATCTTCCGGTAGCTGATAAAACAGTTCTTTGGAAAGTAATTGACTAACTTTAGAAAAACCAGTGCGGAACCATCGAATTGAAGATTTGCGAAACTTACGTTTCCTATAGTCTGCACCGCAGCATGGACAAATTGAGGGTAACGAGCCAATAAATTCTTGCTTCTCTGCTGAGAGCGATCGCAAGTGAAACAAATAGCCTTTCACCCACTGTTCTTCCAGGGAATCTGGATCTCCTAGAATAACGCGACCACTGCGGGTATCTAGCGATGCTTTATCCCACCAAGCCTTCTCGCCACCTTCACCTTGTCTCGATGGCTGTTTCCAACCTTTGCAAACATCTTCATCAATATTTCTAAAAGGCCAAAATACGGCAAACTCTTGATACTTGCGGCGATCTAAAGCTATGGCTGTTTTGCGATCGGGAATTCCCTCAATATCCGGTTCTGTAGGCAAAAGTTCCCATCCGTCATTATTCTGTCTTGTCAGCCTGTTTCCCCCAAAAAATACAGTTTTGCACTGTTCGCAGTAAAGAAGTTCTAAAACTCGGTAATTATCGCAAAGTATGGGAGGATTTTCTACAAATAGTTTGCCGACAGGTCTATTTTTACCAATTTCGTTTTCCTCACACCCGTGATTTGGCTTAGTGCAAGCCCACAGCCCTTCGATATTCCTGAAAAACCAGTGCAGCCTGAACGATGGCAAGGAAGTTTGCTCGGACAAACCGCGAGCGACAAGCAATCCTCTTACTGCCAGTTTGAGATTTTCATTTGTTAAGTCATTGCCAAACATTTTTTGACCAAAATCAGCGAGCGATACGGCACGGATTTGGTCATCAACTGTACAAGCATTGACCATTCTAGCGCCAACAGTCGCATTTTCAGATTCCACTATTTGGCGACAAGCATTGTATGCAGGCGTTTCCGACAACGTTTCTATATTGTTTATTTCTGGTGCTGATGCCAAGGAGATGAACGGTTGGGATTCCAGAAATTCTTGACCCTCAATTGGTGGAATTGGTTCTAAATGACCGGGTATAATCTGTTGGGAATCCCATTCGATACCGAAGAATTGATTCAGGAATTCTAAGCTTTTTGGATCGTCTGGTTCCAGAGATGCACTAGAGGCAAGAATCCGCAATTTTGGATGACCTGGATGCAGCCCCAAGCGTTGCAGCAACAGTCGCAGTAAATAAGCGACTTCAGTCCCAGAAGTACCACGATATAAGTGCAATTCGTCAACAATTAAATGAAAGACGCTGCCATCTTTGTTTAACCATTGCTTCGTTTTTTCAAAGATATCTCGATCGATATCGCGCATCAGCATGATACTGAGCATAGAATAGTTGGTGATTAAAATATCTGGCGGGGCATCTTTCATATCCCAGCGACAGCGCATTTCTGACCCATCAAGTCTGGGAAAGAAAAAAGTCACTTCTTTGGCTTTCTCTGTTGCCTCTTCAAAGGTATAACCCTGGTCTATTAGTTTGTCACGCTCCTTCTCGGCGTGTTTCCTAGCTCGCGTGGCTGATTCCTCCATTTGCTGCATTGCTTCCAGCAGTTCTTCTATTTTTTTGCTATTAGGTCTACCATTTTCTTTTAATTCATGCCCCGGTACGGGTGTAACGCCGTTGTATCTTCCAAAATAGACTCGGTTGCCTTTTCTATTATCTTTAAACCAATCTCGCGCTTCTTCAGAATCTAAAGCGCGGCGCAGCCTGGTAAGTTGGTCTTCAACTAAGGCGTTCATGGGATATAAAATCAGGGCGCGAACGGCTGCATCCCGCTGTTCGTGACTCCTTTGAGGGACGCGATAAGATTTCTTAAAACTGCGTTTTGTCTTCACCAATGGGTTGCATTCGTTCTGCCAATCTTTATTTTCCCACCAGTCATTGAGGTAGGCTGGCTCTGGTTTAGGAGCATTCCAATTCCTCGATTCTTGGGCAAGGTAAGCAAATAGCGGCAACATAAAAGATTCAGTTTTCCCTGAACCAGTACCCGCCGTTACTACCGCATTTTGACCTTCTAATGCCTGCCGCAGCATTTCGATTTGGTGGCTGTACAGTTCGTAATTGCCTACAAGTCCGCAGGAGGCAAGCTGTTTAAAATCTTGAAGGGCAGATTCATCTAATCCCGGTAGGTTTGAAATATCTAAATCATTGATGGTTTTACCCGACCTTTGGTAGCGGGGCATCGGTTCAATCCAGGGTTCTTGATGGAATGCACCGGGTTGGCGCAGCAGTCTTTCGCGTTCTTGTTCTATTTCGGAAAATTGAGTTCCGAAAGCTGTTTTTATGTATAGTAAGAAGTTGTCGCGGATGGTGTTAAAAGCGTTAATTGGGTCGTGCATAAGTTTCCTCAGTATGTTATATTAAAGATTGCGACAAAAGTGTTTGCCTTAATTTAGCTGCGGTCATTTCTGCTATTTGAGGGGGAATGGCGGAGAATAACTTGAATCCCTGAATTTGCGGATCGTGCGGCAATTTTGTTACATATGTTGCTGCATAACCGGAACAAAGAGTCAAGGCTCTTTCTAGGAGTCGCGGCAGATTCGCGCTGGCTGGTACTGCCATAGTGAATCTGCGTTTGTCGTAGATTAGGACATTCCGCCGCAGTGCTTTGAGAACGGCATACCTTCCCCAATCAAGGTCTATTTCCGTACCCCTTCCGTCTTGCCAAAGATAACAAATTTTTGTGTTTCGGGAGGGATGACTGTATCGGCTGATACGGATATTAGTGTCTGTTTTTTCGATAAACTGTAAAGAAATAGGGTTAAAGGTTTGGTGCTTCCACTTCAATTCTGGAGCGTTAGACCATTTGAGGGTAGCTAAGTAGTCGTCAATACTCGCGGCAAAATGCAGCAAAGACCAAGCTGAAGGCGTTTCGATAAAAGGTATACCGACAGAAGATGCGATCGCCTGTAATTCCCTTATATCCTCTGCTTGTACAGCCACTCGCTTCGGTATCAGCCCTAATTCACTCGCTTGTTCTTGGATTTCAACGTTGATGTGATTTCCCACAGACTGACAAGCATCTGATAATTGTTGAATAGTAGTAGGCGATCGCGCTCCTGCTAAAATGGCTTGAGGAAAGCCGGCACTTGGCAATCGCACCAATAGAGGGGGAGCAGCATAGACCTTACTCTTGCTGCTATCATCGCTAAAATTAAAGTCACAGTGACCCAGAGAATCGAGGGCGCGAATTACTTGAAATCTTTTATTCTTAATTCCGTCTTTGTCCGTGTTTTCCTCCCTCGCCCCCGTCTCAAGATTATACAAATAATCAAAGGTTTCCTTAAAGGATAGCCAAGTCACTTCCTTTTTTGCCGAAATAATGTAGAGCAGTTTTTCGCTAGTTTCAGACACGTTCTGCCTCCTTTTGAAACTGTTGCCACAATACTTTCAAGTTAGAACGATCGGGCGGGGAAATTTTCTTGCGATCGTGCCACAATATTTCTTTCCAAGCCCGCATCTTCTTGCGGTCTTTGCACTTTGACATCGACGGTTGTGACTCGGCTAAATTGGTGCTGCAAAACATTACTTGACCGCGATGACGACCTTTGGAAATAGCCCAAACAGGCTCCCAATTTGTAGGCAGTGATTCCGCAGGCCAAATTGCTATTTGACCTGGTTCTTTACCAACAAAAAAAATCCGCTGCTTTCCTTGTATTGGTAAAAAAGTGTTGAAGTTAAAGTCCGGGAAATCAAGGCCCTGCACAAATGCGCCAGCAACGCCCGCGCTCCCATTATCTCCTGTCTGGAGCTTCCCGAAGCGATCGAACTGTTGGGAATTGGTTTGGGATGGCAAAGAATAGTTTTCTAGCAATAACAGAGAACAGCGCCTGATAATATCCTCTCCACTGCGTGCTTCAATTAGCAACTTTGTTTCCGCTGGAGTATCGGCTGGCAGTTCATAAATATCTGCTGCTTCCGTGGAATTTAATAGGCGAGCGTTGCAATATACTTTTATTGATTCGCTTCCACCTTGCAGCACCAATTTTGGCGGTGCAAATTTAAAGAATTTATTACCTTTTTCCAGGCGGATTCCCCCAACTAACTCTAGGCGTATATTAGTCGGGAAAGCTAAGATTGGGTATTCTCGTTTAACAAGCTCGTCACTGTAAGCACCCTTCGCTTTGAAGAAGTGCCACCCACTGGGCAAACCATTTATGATTTGCAAATTTTCAAAGTCTTGACAGCTAGAGTTTCCCCATCTTGTCAGCAATTCCAAACACTCTTGATGAGCTGCTAAATAAAATGGCTTTTGAATGGGCAACTGTCGCACTTCTACAAATCCCGGTAATCCCTGACTACCTCCATCAACGAATACTCGAATGGGTGATGCTGGCAGCCTAAAACACCATTTAGAGTCATCAGAACGCACTTGCAGACCTTTCAACCAATCAAATTCAGAGGCAACCAGTGGTTTTCCGTCTGACTCAGATATCAGAGTTGAAGACCAACCCCCACTATCTTCGTAACAAGAGAAGGGCTGACAATTACCATCGGAAAATAACAATAAATCGTCTTCTGAAAATTCGTGTTTTGTACTGCAACGCAAGGTTATAGTGGCGCGTTTGGCAATTGGATCGAGTTGGCAGCACAATCTCAATAGTCCGTAAATCTGCGTTCTATCTGAAACTTCAGCCGTTCCATCCCAACCACGCAATTCATCAATAATCCATTCGAGCAATGCTTGGCGATGTTCGTCACTGTCCCTGGTTTCTTCTAATAAGCGCAGCGTCGGTGGTCGCAGTTGTTTACGCCCGTGCTTGGCTAACAAAGGTGCGATCGCCCCCTCAGTAGGATGTGAAACAGGATCTAAGTCAGCAGCCGCAAATATAGCAGGTAGTGCGCGACGCTCTTTTTCAGTCAAAAGAGTTTGGGCGATGGGTATGCCAACATGAATCCGACGCCCAGCACTGTTGATATTGAAGATCCCTACTTCACCTGATTTGTATTCATTTGCCCATCGCGCTAAGTCATCCCAAAGCCTCCTCATCTGGTCGAAGCCTCGATACTGTCCAGATGTAGATTGTTCACGCAGTAATGCCCGGAGACGGCGGTAGTAGGCATGGGCTGCAAAATCTTCTTCGATACCAGCAGCGAGGACGAATAGCGCCAAAAAGCCGATGTAAAGAGGATAACCTTTTTGTCCGTGTCGGTACTTCCAGTCATCCATACTCTGCAAGGCTTTCTCGCAGATGCCCTTCCCTTGCACCCCAATAGGACCAGCCTTAACTGCCTTAATAAAATCGGGAAGATCCGCACCGCTTTCTTGACCAATATCTGTTATTAGTTCCTCTGTGACATACAGGTGAACGCTGCGCCCTGCCATTTCCTTTTTGAAAAAATGAGCTGCGATTGAATTATTCCATTTTAAATAATCCATCTTTATATTTCATATAATTTAAGTGATCTTGGTAATTTCAAGTATTATAGCCCATGAATAGCCATTATACTCCGATCGTCCAGTGGTCAAAAGAAGATAAACTTTTTGTTGTCAGCTTGCGTTAATTTACTGAGATCAGGTAGCCTTGCAATCGGCACACTTACGAGGAAACCGCCCAACAAAGACAATAATTGTTAGAAACATTATTTAGATAAGTTAGTCAACGAAACAATTGAGGCGCTCAAGCAAATCGAAGCAGAGGAGACAGAACCATGAAATATACAATTGTTATCCAATGGTCAGAAGAAGAGCGATGCTTTGTCGTATTTTTGCCTGAATTTGAGGATGTAATGCAACCAGTAACTCACGGAGATTCTTATGAAGAAGCTATCTACAATGCGCGAGAGGTACTAGAGTTACTAATCGAGAGTTGTCAAGCTGAAGGTAAACTATTACCAGCAACTAAGAAGCTAGAACGATTATTTCAGGATGCTTAAATTTGTTCAAAGCAATGTCAGCCAAATATGGAATAAGTGCAAAACCGATACACTCTGCTAAGCGGGGCGGCACGGCATTTCCAATTTGCCACATAGCCTTTTTCATCGAACCTTCAAAAATAAATGAATCCGGGAAAGTTTGCAATCTCGCCATTTCACGAGCTGAAATCACGCGGTTGAGATAAGGATGAATATGAGTGCCGCCGTGATTTTCCTTAACAGTCATACTCGGTTTTCCCGGATACTGTCGCTTGAAAGCATCGGCGTAGCTTTCATACAAAGAACCGCCAGGTGGAACTTTAGCAAGTCTTTCCATGTACTCAACAGAATGACGAGTCCATTCGTGGTTAATTTCCGGTATGCGAGTATACTCTGGTAAATCATTAATTGCTGACTCAATCGCTTTGTATTGTTCTGGAAACAATTGCGGCTTCGGATAGGGATTTTGCATCCCGAATCTATTGGCAATAAAAATGGCTCGCGGGCGGATTTGCGCGACTCCATAGGCGGCTGATTCCAGAACAGCAACCGACATATGGGGATAGCCAATTTCCTGAAAAGCCTCGCAAATGGCTTGCTTAACAGCTCCTTTTTGTATAGTCAATATTCCGGGTACGTTTTCCATGACAACATACCAAGGACGTATTTCAGAGACAATGCGGACAAACTCTCTAAATAAGCGATTTCGAGGGTCGTTGGGGTTGCGTTTTCCTGCAACTGAGAAGCCTTGACACGGCGGCCCACCTACAACAACATGAACTTCTGGCGAACCAATTTCAGCGAGCAACTTTTGGGGATTTAAGTTTTTTATATCGCCGCACGAGTGATGGCAATCTGGAAAGTTTTTTGTATGAGTTGCCGAGGCGATGGGATTAATTTCAACACTTGCTACTGGTCGAAAACCTGCTTGCAATAAACCTTGGGTCATGCCGCCCGCACCGCAAAAAAGATCGACAAATGTATAGTCGGATTTTGGCAGTGACTGAGATTCAACATCAATGAATATCTTGTAGGGGTCGCAGTCATTTGCTTCTAGTTCGCGTTGGATGCGTTCGTAACGCCCTAATTTTGCTTTCTTCTGCTTTTTGACAGGACTTGGTTCTGACTCATTTGAGAATAAAGACAGTTGTATTGCTTCCATTTTATATTTTTTTACTACGTTCTATCTGATGTTACCCATTTCGGGCAGGGTGTAGGGATCGATCGCGCTTGGAGTCGGAGAGTGCGATCGTCTCACATATTGCACCATTCTCGCTTAACACGCTTTCCGACCCGTTCCACAAAGAGTGAACTTTCTTGTGGGGTGAACCCCAGAGCCCGCCCATAACAGGCTTATTGAGAATGCGACAAGATGTGAGTTCTAACTGAGATGTTGCACCATTCTCAAGAACAGGCAAGATGCCTGTTCCACAAAGAGTGAATTTTCTTGTGGAACAGGCATCTTGCCTGTTCCTAAAAGGCTTATTGAGAATGGTGCAATATGTCAGTTGTCAGGCAGTATTCTCCTAAAAACCAGGTTTCTGAGTACCCGCGCGTCGATTTTCAGCTTTTAGAGAGATGTAAAAACTCGCCCGATCGCTACACTATTAACTAGGAACTCAGCAATTTTGGAGAAGAGGTGAATTGAAATTCGTTTCCGACCCGCAAATAAAAGTCAAAATCCGCAAAATGAACGAGCGGGTGCGGTGGCAAGAACAGTCGATCGTCCATCGGGGAATCGACCAAACTCGGATGGTTTTGGAATCTCAAACCACCGACTCTCCAGAGTTTTCGTTTTTAGTCGTAGGCGACAGCGGCACGGGCAATCACCGCGGCTACAATCCCCAGCGGCAGATTGCCGAACAGATGGTCTCGGAGCGCGAAACCTGCCGTTTCGTCCTCCACACGGGCGATGTAGTTTATCTCGTCGGTTCCAGCGAATATTACTTGCAAAACTTTATTCGCCCCTACCGAGAATTTATAGTCGGCGGCGAGCATCCGTCTCGGATTGCCTACGATCGCATGGTGTTTAACTTTCCGTTTTTGCCCGTACCGGGAAACCACGACTATTACGACTTGCCGATAGTCTACGGCATTCTGTCGGCGACAGCTTTGCCGCTGCGCCGGCTGTTGGGTTCCAAGTTGGATCTCGATGTCGGCTGGCACGGTTCCGATCGCGGAAACACCTACGCCAAAGCCTTTCTCGACTACCTCAAAGCTCACAAAATGCCGGGAGAACTCGATCGCCACCTAGACGCCCACTACACCGCCAGCACCAGCACAGGCCGCTGCCTCCGCTACCAACCCGGACGCTTTACCCGCTTACCCAACCGCTACTACACCTTCCGCAGTGGCGGCATCGACTTCTTCGCCCTCGACTCCAACACATTCAACGAACCATTACCGATCCCGAAAACCAAACAGGGCGACATTCGCCGCCAGGATTTGGAACTCGATCGGCAGAAGTTGGAACAAGAAAAATTGGCAATGCTCGAAATGTGCGATCGGCTCAACCCCCAAATTCCCGAAGAAGCCGAACAGCTAGACGACTTGGGCGCCAAATTAGAGCAAGTTGACGAAATGTTGATGGATATTGACAAACAACTGTCCCCCGACAAAACAGCCGCCACCGACATTGAACAGCTCGAATGGCTGAAAAAAAGGCTGATTAACTCTTGGGGCGATTCCGAGGTGCGGGGGCGGGTAATTTACCTGCACCATCCCCCCTACGTGACCGAGGCGACAAAGTGGAATCAAGCTCAAACTTTGGCGGTTCGGTGGCGATTGCGCGAGGTACTCGATGGGGTGGCTGATGCAGTTGGGGAGGTGGCGCAGGGGCGTCCGCTTGTAGATTTGGTGCTGACTGGCCACGCTCACTGTTTGGAATACCTGCGGACAGGGAATACCGGACATGGCGACTCTGGGATTAATTGGATTGTCTGCGGGGGAAGCGGCCACAGTCTCCGCCGCCAGCGCCCGGAAGGGCCGATGTTGCAGGAAGCATTGAGTCCTGAAGCTTATCGGTTGGCGCGGGAGTCTGGTTCCGAAACAGCCAGCAGGCGGGTAGCGGAATCTTTGCTATTTGTCGGCCGCAGCGGCCAAGGTTCCCACAAACGCCGTCCTTATTCGTGTTTGCGGATTGATGTTCTCGACGGATGCCCCCCGAAGTTCCGCATCCGACCTATGGTTGTCGAACGATTTGAGGGGAAATGGCAGGAGATATCGATCGAACCTTTTGTGATTTAGCATCAGTCATTCAATTTGATTGCGGGGAGTAGGGGTTGGACACGCGAGCCCGCCCAAACAGGCAAGATGCCTGTTCCACAAAAATTCAATTTGATTGTGGGTTGGGCACGCGAGCCCGCCCAAACAGGCAAGATACCTGTTCCACAAAACCAACCTCACTTAATTCAGGAGAAAAATTCCATGATTGCTAACTTAACCGCCACCGGCTGGGAAATTATTTACCACCGCGCCCATGCTTTGCTCGCCGCCCAACTTGGCGGACAGTGGAAGCGCTCGAAATCTCCGCTTCGCTTGTACGAAACCATAGCCGCGATTTCGCATCACGATGATTTGGAGAAAGAGTGGGAAGAAAATATTTTGACTGAAGCGGGCGCGCCCTTTGATTTTACGTTGCAGACGGAAACTTCTCTGCCTAAAATTAAAGCCATGACGCAGAATGCCCTATATCGCGGTAGGTGGGTAGCAATGCTGATTTCTATGCACATGAGCTATCTCAATGAAGGAAAGCGGGGAGAGTCGAAGGAACTCGACGAGTTTTTGGACGAACAACTGGAAAATCAAAAAAAATGGCAAAAAGAGTTGAATATTTCTCAGGAAGATGCTAAGGCAGCTTATGCTTTTTTCCAGTGGTGCGATCGGCTATCATTAATTCTTTGCTGCCGCGAGTTACCCGCCGGAGAACGAGCTTTAGAAATTACTGTCGGCCCCGACGGTAAGCGCTACGATATTGTACAGCACAGCAACGAACTCGTTACTGTAACTCCTTGGCCTTTTGAAGAAGATAAGTTTACTGTGAACGTCGAAGCGTGCCTTTTGGATAAAGTCAAGTTTGATAGCAACGAGGAAATTAAGGAAGCGCTGCACAAAGCTCCCCGCGAAGTCTTAGAGTGGACTTTTGTGAAGTCTTAACTAAACCTTTGAAAAATAGGTGAGGGTTGTTGTCGAAGTTTAGCGGGCATGGCATTTGTGTTAACTTAATCTTAAAACCATGTCTCATATTATGTTGGGTCGATTACCCCTAATACGGTAGGGGCGGGTTCACGAAAAATATTTGCCAATAATTGACAATCTCAAAAACCCGCCCTGTTAATCGCGGTCACTCGATCGGACATGATATCAATCAGCGTTATAGTTGAGTCTTGCTCCCCCTTAACTCCCCTTAATCAGGGGGGGATAAGAACAGTCAAAATGGGTCTTATTAAGGGGGATGCGATGGCTATCGAAACTTCGAGACAAACGAAAAAAAATCGAGGGTTTCAGTTCAGCCATTACCCATTACCTATTACCTATTACCAACTATGAAACGTTCAGCTTGTCTAATTTTCAATCCCGTCGCCGGTAACAGCGACCCCGACCAAGACTTAGCTAGAATTCAGGAACTTTTAGACCCTTTTATTGACTTAGACATTCGGCTGACAACCCCAGAAATAGACGCAGATCAAATCGCCCGCGAAGCAGTTGATAGAGGAGTTGAGGAAATTATTGCTTGCGGGGGCGACGGCACATTATCAGCAGTTGCTGGGGCGATTGTCGGCACAAATATTCCTTTAGGAATTATTTCGCGGGGAACGGCTAATGCTTTTGCTAATGCTTTAGATATTCCGAATACAATTGAAACCGCCTGCGCCACTATTTTTGGAGGGTTGACGCGGGTGGTGGATGCAGCGATTTGCAACGGTGAAATGCCGATGGTTTTGTTAGCGGGAGTGGGTTTTGAGGCAGAAACTGTCGAACTAGCCGATCGCGAAATGAAGAATCGCTGGGGAATGCTGGCTTACATTCTTTCAGGAATTAAACAGTTAAACAATTTAGAAAGATTTGAAGCGGAAATCGAAACCGAAGATAAAATTATCAGCCTTACTGCTGTGGCCGTCACCGTGGCGAATGCAGCGCCGCCTACTTCGATTTTAGCTCAAGGCCCGGCGGGGATTGTTTTTGATGACGGCTTGCTGGACGTGACTCTGGTTGCGCCTCAGAATAAAGCTGGGGCGATCGCAGCTTCTTATCACCTTTTGCAAACAGCTTTGAGTGGCAATCCTACCGATCGCGACGACATCGGTTATTTGCGGGCAAAAAAAATAAAAATTACTACCGATCCGCCTCAAAAAGTGGTTTTAGATGGGGAAATCATCGGCATGACTCCGGTTTCTATTGAGTGCGTTCCGGGAGGTTTAACTATTTTTGTACCGCGAATTGAAGAAGAGCCGGTGGTAGAAAAACTCACTGGTTTAGCGGACATCGAAATTACATTGAAACCCTCAACTTAAAATTTTTAGCGACACAAACAATAAGAAAGACCGCGCGGGCGGTCTTTGTTTTTTAGGCTTCTAAAATTTGGCGAATGCGGCGCTCCAAACGTTCGAGGTCGAGTCCGCCTTCATCGCGGCTGATGCGGCGCACGGTGACGTTAACATTGCTCAAATCGGCAAGCAAATCTTGCAGGATTTCTTGTTGCTGCCGAGCTTGAGTTATTTCGCGCGGTTCCTGCACCAAATCGCGAACAATTGTATCTTCCGCGCGCGAAGCAACGATCGGGTCTGCTTCGCCGTCTACGTGCACGAAAGTGCGCCGACCAGGCCCCCGTTCTTCTTCAATTGGTATTACTGCTGTTACTCGATCGGATCGTACATATTTGCCAAATCCCAGGTGGACTAAGACAGAAGATTGTATTTTCATAGATAGCAAGTTTTATTTGTTAGTTATCTATATTTTAACTTTGCCAACTCTGAGATGACCACTAATATGAGAGCTATTATTACTACAATTTATGTCGGTTTTTCCGCGATATTATCGTTGTCATGTTGCGGGAAAAAAGGTAATATTTTTGGTTGATTTTCCGCCGTCTGATTTCGCACTATCTGACAGTCCTGCAGGGGTTTCAACCCCTGCCTCAAAGCTAAAGTCCTCTTAAGAGGACTGAAGAATTTATTCAAAATGCTCGGAGTTGTGAATTGAATTTCATCAAGCAATCTTATTATATATCATATCAATTTCGGTTGGATATGATATGTGGCACCATTCGTGTGATGTAGGGGCGGGTTCGCCTAGAGCCTTTTGGGGTGCAAATAGGTTAAATAAAGCCGCCCGACCCCATCGAAAATCCCTTTATTGACTCTTTGTGCAACATCGAGCGTTCGATCGGAATGATTTAACCACAGAGAACGCAGAGAACACAGAGAAAGAGAAGAGAGAGATTAATAATTCTGATGTTAATAGATTTGATATCATTCAATATCTGGGTTGAATCAAATTACTAAATAAAAATACGGTTCCACAGTCCTATGCAAGAGGAGTTTCGCTCTCTCGACAGGGGTTTCAACCCCTGGCGGGATGTCGGACTGTGCGAATATCTGTGAAAATCTCGGACTGTCAGTGGGCGACTGTTGGCTGATGGGTTAACATAAAAATAGAGCAGTTTGCGATCGCCCGCAGCGCATTTCAGGGACACAGCCTACCGATTCTAGATTTGAGCATTACTTCCACGGAAAAACAGGAAAGCCTAAATCATGTTAATTAGTCTCGACTTAGTTATCAGTATCCTGACGACAATTCCCTTCGGCACCATCAAAGACAAGTTTCAGCGCAACGAAACTGTCATCAAACTATTAAAAAAATTTAACCTCGACCCCGATGCTCCGCCGGCAGATTTTAGCGGAGTTTATGTTTATACTTTAGTAGAGTACGGCGCTGGCAAACCCAAGCAGATTTTAGAACTGTTTCGCCAAAAAGAGATTGAATCAGCATTTCGCAAAGCCTTCGAGTCCGATAGCCCAGCCATTTTAATTAAAGCAGGCGATGACTATCTGAATGAGAGTGCTTTAGGCAAAGAAATTCGAGATTTAGGCATTGACCCCAGACGGGAATTTATGGCCTTTGCCGCCGTGTTTATGGAAGTCGCAAAGCGGACGCGGACGCTGGGAGATGTGATGATGGAAAATGCGATCGCCTCTTTGCAAAAACGCCTATCTATGGTAATGGATCGCATCGAACGCCTTCCCACGCTGGAAGGAATTCGCACCGAGTTTGCGCGCTTGGAAGCAGAAGATTATCCCGCACTTCCCGCAGCACGATCGACTAATATTCACAACTCTCAACTCTTTATTTTATCACAACAAGTGCGCGGTTGGTTTGAAACATTAAGTTATAAGTTTGAAACCTATCAAATCTCGGAAGATAACTATTTTGAATTGATTATCAATGTTCCAGTCAGGCGCAAAAAGTACGATCGCATTTTAGTGCGCGGAATTGCCGGAGAAGCCGGACTCAGGGACATCTCAGCCTTGCGCGAATCCGTGGAAAAACAGCGCACCGATGAAGGTTGGTTAGTCACCGCCCGCCGCATCAGTCGCGCCGCGCGGGATGAGGTAGAAAAAGCCGAAAACCGCGATCTAGCTTGCTATACTTTCGATGAATTACTCGACCAAGATGCCGATTTTTCCGCTTATCTGGATTGGCTAGAAACAGAAATAACCAGCCGGGGAATTGATACCAAATATGTGCCGCTAGCTTGTACAAAAGAAGAAATTGACCCCGATACTCACCGCAAGATAGGCGTGAGTCATTATGGAGAGCGAGATGGGTGGATTGAAGGTTATATTGACCTGTGGTTGAATGATCCAGTAAAAGAACATATTTCAGTTTTAGGAGAATTTGGAACCGGGAAAACTTGGTTTGCGATGCACTATGCTTGGATGGCGCTGCAACACTACCGATATGCTCAAAAGCGCGGCTTAGAACGTCCGCGTTTGCCGTTAGTAATTCCTTTGCGGGATTACGCCAAAGCAGTTAGTGTCGAGTCGCTATTTTCCGAGTTCTTCTTTCGCAAGCACGAGATACCTTTGGCGGGTTATTCTGCCTTTGAACAACTCAATCGCATGGGCAAGTTTCTGTTGATTTTCGATGGTTTTGATGAAATGGCCGCTAAGTGCGATCGGCAAGAAACCATCAACAACTTCTGGGAACTAGCAAAAGCCGTCGTTCCCGGCGCAAAAGTCATCCTCACTTGCCGTACCGAACACTTTCCTGAAGGCAAGGAAGGACGGGCATTGTTCAATGCAGAACTGCAAGCATCAACAACCATTTTAACAGGCGAAACTCCCCAATTTGAAGTCTTAGAATTAGAGAAATTTAACGACGAGCAAATTGGGCAAGCGCTGTCATTTCAAACAGAAGCGGCGACAGTAGAAAAAGTGATGGGAAACCCGCAGTTATTGGATTTAGCGCGGCGCCCGGTGATGACAGAGTTAATTTTGGAAGCATTGCCCGATATTGAAGCTGGAAAACCAGTCGATATGTCGCGGATATATCTGTATGCGGTGCGGCGGAAGATAGAGAGAGATATCAAAGCAGAACGTACTTTTACTTCTGTAGCAGATAAGCTTTACTTTTTGTGCGAACTGTCTTGGGAAATGCTGTCTACCAACCAAATGAGTATCAATTATCGCGGTTTTCCCGATCGCATTCGCAGCCTGTTTGGTTCCGTCGTGCAAGAGGAAAAAGACTTAGACCACTGGCACTATGACATGATGGGTCAAACGATGCTGATCCGCAATGCAGATGGGGATTATACTCCGGCGCATCGTTCGTTGTTAGAGTTTTTTGTCGCTTATAAATTTGCAGCAGAATTGGGAGTTTTGGCTGCCGATTTTACCGAATTAGTTGCGCCGGAACAGTCTTGTGTCAATCCTGATGCAGAACCTCAAGAATATACTTGGTCTAATTATTGCCGGCTTCAGGCAGAGAAAAGAAATAAGCAGGAACTTATCGCGCCTTTTAAGGGATTTGTTGCTGAAGATTTAGGCCAAATCCGTCAGAGTTTCGGACAAGCGCCACTGACGAAAGCAGTCATGGATTTGTTGTTACCGATGGTAGGGGCGGTGTCCTCGTGCCGGCCCTGCCTCGATGTAGGGGCAGCTACGGAGGAATTATTGGAAATTCTCGAAGCAACGCGGGGAAAAACTGAAAGTGAGATAGGTTATGTGGGAGGGAATGCGGCGACGCTGTTGGTGAAAATCGATGGCACTGCGTTAGAAGCAAAAGACCTTTCTCGTGCAGTTATTTTAGGTGCTGATTTTACAAATGCTAGTCTGCGCCGCGTCAATTTTGCTGAAGCGAATTTAGCCGAATCTGTTTTTGCTAAAATTTTTGGCAGTGTTCGATCGGTAATATTTAGTCCAGATGGCAAACTGTTAGCTACAGGTGATACTGATGGCATAGTTCGCTTGTGGGAAGCTAGCAGTTA
This sequence comes from Microcoleus sp. S13_C3, assembly GCF_036700905.1. NCBI lineage: Bacteria > Bacillati > Cyanobacteriota > Cyanophyceae > Oscillatoriales > Microcoleaceae > Microcoleus > Microcoleus sp. S13_C3. The sequence continues at coordinate 27,278 of NZ_JAUBPT010000064.1, forward strand.
CAGAGAAATATTGACCTGCAAAGGACATACCAACGTGGTGGAGTCTGTCGCCTTCAGTCCTGACGGTAAGATACTTGCTAGCGGGAGTTATGAAAATACAATCAAGTTATGGGATGTCAAGACTGGTGAATGTTTAAAAGTTTTGCACGGACATACCGAATCAGTAATGTCAGTCACCTTCAACCCAGATGGAAATATACTCGCTAGCGGGAGTTTCGATCGCACGATCAGGTTATGGGATATTCACACTGGTGAATGCTGCAAAATTTTGCAAGACCATACTAAAGTTGTATTTTCAGTGGCTTTCCATCCTGCTGGTGAGATGTTGGCCACTGGGAGTGGTGACCAAACATTAAGGCTATGGAATATCAACAGTGGTGAATGTCTGAAAATTTTGCACGGTCATACTCAAAACGTGTTTTCAGTTGCTTTCAATGCTACTGGTGAAATACTTGCTAGTGGTAGCGCCGACAAAACAGTGAAGCTGTGGAATATAGGTACTGGTGAATGTCTCAAAACTTTGGAGGGAAATTTCGATCAAATACGGTCGATCGCCTTCAGTCCAAATGGCGAAATACTCGCTAGTGGAAGTCACGATCGCACAGCAAAACTGTGGGATATCAACAGCGGTGAATGCTTGAATACTTTGCAAGGGCATAACGATCGAGTAGGGTCACTCGCCTTCCATCCTGGCGGTGAAATACTTGTTAGCGGCAGTTATGATAAAACGCTGAAGCTGTGGGATATTAACAGCGGTGAATGCTTGAATACGCTGCAAGGGCATAGCACTCAAGTAAGGTCGATCGCCTTCAGTCCCAACGGTGAAATGTTTGCCAGCGCCGATGACGAACAAACAGTCAAGCTGTGGGATGTCAGCAGCGGTGAGTGCCTCCAAATTTTGCACGGGCATCTCGATCGGGTAAACTTAGTTGCCTTCAATCCTTCGGGTGAAATGCTTGCCAGCGCTAGTTACGACCAAACACTGAGGCTGTGGAATCTTCGCAGTGGTGAATGCCTCCATACTTTGCCAGAATTTGGCAATGAAACACGATCGATCGCCTTTAGTCCTTCGGGTAAAATACTTGCTAGTGCAGGTCACGATCAAACGGTGAGGTTGTGGGATATCCGTACTGGCGAATGCCTCAAAACCTTGCCAGGGGTTAAAAGTTCAGTATCTTCGAGTGCCTTCAGTCCTTTGGGCGAGATATTTGCCAGTGCAGGTTTTGACGGAACGGTGAGGCTGTGGGATATCCATACTGGTGAATGCCTCCACATCTTACAGGGGCATACGGGTTGGTCACGCGCGATCGCCTTTAGCCAGAACGGTGAAATACTTGCCAGTGGAAGTGTCGATCGAACAGTAAGATTATGGGATGTTCGCACTGGTGAATGCCTCCAAATCTTACAGGGGCATACTGATTGGATACGTTCAGTTGCCTTTAGTTATTCTGGTGAAATAGTTGCTAGTGGAAGTGTAGATGGAACGGTAAGAATATGGGATATTCGTACAGGTGAATGTCTAAAAATTTTGCAATGTCATAGCAGTAGAATTAACTCAGTTGCCTTCAGTTCAACTGGAAAAATTATTGCTGCTTGCAGTCGTGAGGGCACAATTAGACTTTGGGATTTTGAGACTGGTGAGTGCATCAAAATACTGAAAAGTGACAGACTTTATGAGGAGATGAATATCGCAGGAGTTACGGGTTTAACTGAAGTTGAAAAATGCACGCTCAAAGCTTTAGGGGCTGTTGAAAATTAATCATCGCCAAGGAGGAAATATGCAATCAGCAATACGGATTACCACCAAAGTTCTTGCAGGAAATAAACTTGAAATTCAAGTGCCGCCTGGATCGGTGGGCGAAGAGGTTGAAGTTTTTGTGATTATACCAGAAAAGCCTCAAGGGGGGCGGCGTAAAGTGTTGGAATTGCTTACAGAAATCCGCAGCCGTCACGTTTCCAGAACAGTTGCAGAAATTGACCGCGAACTTCAAGAAGAAAGAAACTCATGGGACAGCTAAACCTACCATCCTCTGCTACAATTTACTTGGATACACAAGTCATTATTTACACCGTTGAAGCTAACCCGAATTACTATTCGCTGCTTCAACCATTGTGGCTGAAGTTTCAAACAGGTGAACTTGAACTTATGACCAGTGAATTGACGTTACTGGAAACCTTAGTTTTCCCTCTGAAAAATGCTAACACTATTTTAGTCCGTGACTACGAACAACTTTTATTATCCTCAGAAATACAGCTAGTTCCCATCACTCAATCTGTACTGAGAACAGCAGCTAATTTAAGGGCTAATACCAATCTCAAAACCCCTGATGCTATTCATGCTGCGACAGCCATCAGTGAAGGCTGTACGCTGTTTCTCACCAATGACAATGGATTTCGTAATGTTCCAAATCTATCTGTTGTCATCCTGAGTGATGTTTTGGTATCATAATCATAGGCGATCGCATGAATATTATCAGAGATCAATTGTCTTTGGAGACGAGAGAGGCTTTTGAATGAAATTTTTGCTAGATTAGGACTTACGCACGGGTAGTCAGAAACCGGGTTTTTCCCTTGAATACTTCGTTGAGGCCAGCAGAAACGGCAAAAAACCCGGTTTCTTTGGTCGTAGTGCGTAAGTTAATCGGCGATTGAAATCGCTTCTACAGAAACAAAGTCCGCCTTCGCGGACTAAAGAATAATGTACCCTACTGACTAAACTGTTGAGCGTAGTAGCCAGCATAGCGAGATCCCTTTTCCAGCAACTCCTCGTGCGTCCCAGATTCCACAATTCTGCCTTTTTCCAAAACTAAAATGCGATCGGCTCTCCGCACAGTAGCCAAGCGGTGCGCGATAATAAACACAGTGCGATCGCGCATTAATCTTTCCAGCGCTTCTTGCACTAAACTTTCCGATTCCGAATCCAGCGCCGATGTCGCTTCATCCAAAATCAATATTCTGGGATCGAGCAAAACTGCACGGGCGATCGCAATTCTTTGTTTCTGTCCCCCAGATAAATTTACACCCCTTTCTCCTACCCAAGTTTGATAACCGTCGGGAAACTCACTAATAAATTGATGAGCGTTAGCAATCTCCGCAGCTTTTTGCACATCTTTCAGTTCATAATAAGATTGACCGAAAGCGATATTTTGAGCAATTGTACCCGAAAATAAAATTGTTTCTTGCGGTACAATTCCGATTTGCCTCCGCAGAGTATTTAAGGTGACATCTTGAATATCAATACCGTCAATTAAAATCTGTCCCGCTTGCGGATCGTAAAATCTCGGTAACAAGTTTACTAAAGTAGTTTTACCCGCACCGGATGCACCCACGAGAGCAATCATTTCTCCCGGAAGCACCAACAAACTCATGTTTTGCAGAATTGGAACCCCCCCTTGCCCCCCCTTATCAAGGGGGGGTTGAGGGGGGTAGGCAAAATTAATGTTGCGGTATTCGACTTTGCCTGTAACATGGGGAAGTTCGATCGCCCCAGGCTTTTCGACTACTGTTGGTACAATTGCTAATAGTTCAAAAATGCGATCGCTAGAAGCTTCTCCCTGCTTAAAATCTCCGTAATTAGCAGTTGTAATAGCAATGGGGTCAATTAAAAGTGCCACCCCTGCGATATAACTGATAAATTGAGTACCTGTCAGATTTCCTTGAGAAATTTGCCAACCTCCCAGGAAAAAGAGCAAAATCACGCTCATCGCTTCCAAAAAGCCAACTACAACGAACTGAAGTGCTTTTACTCTTTCTGACAAATACTTAGCGCGGCGGTTTTGTTCTGCTTCTTCTGCAAAGCGGGCAATTTCGTAGTCTTCAGCCACAAATGCTTTGATTAAACGAATGCCGCTGAATACTTCTGTCAGCAAAGCGGATAAATCAGAAATGCGATTTTGACTTTGCCGCGAGTAACTCAGCAATCTCTCGCCAAACCAGCCAATTAAGATAGCCATCAGCGGTGCAATAATTAATGCACCCAAGGTTAATTGCCAGTTGAGATAAATCATATATCCCATGACGGCAATTAGCTGCAAAACACAAGGGATAAACTGATGAAAAAATTTATTTACTACTTCGCCAATGCGGTCAATATCTTCGGTGAGACGGTAGGATAAGTCTCCGGTTTTGGCAGTTTCAAAGTAGCCGATATTGAGAGTTTGAAGATGGGAGTAGACTTTTTTGCGAATTTCTAAAGCAATAGTCAAAGCAGCTTTGGCCATCAGTGTATCTTGACCGTACTGGGCTGTACCGCGAATTAGAAAGATAATGGCGCTGAGTGCCGCAATTTGAGCGAAGCCTTGTAAATCTCCTTTACCTATAAATTTGGCTGTTTCGCCAACTAGCCACGCTATAATCGGCCAAAATATGGTAAATACTACGGTACAAGCTAATGCTTTACCGATGGTTTGTTTTTGGGGACGGAGGTAGGGTAAGATTTGCCAGTATGTCGATCGAGTTTTCAAGATATTTTGCCCTCGCAAATTCTGTTTTTGGGGATCTATGCAAGAATATTCAAACTTCGATCCCCCCCTAACCCCCCTTAATAAGGGGGGGACAAGATTATTTATTATTCAAAGTCCCCCTTAAGAAGGGGGATTTAGGGGGATCTCTGGGTCACTCATTGCGTAAGTCATAGAGATATCTGAGCCAGAATATGATAACAGCGATCGGACAAATCTCAACAATCATTCTTGAGCGTCTGCATGAGTAGCTACTACCTTAGCCCCCGCCACAACTGGGCCCCTAAAGGTGGCTGACTGTCCGGGTGCAAGAGTAACTGGTTGAGCGAAGATAAATCCGTTGTCAATTAAATTGCCTGACTCGTCCAAAACTTCATAATTGACTTTGACATTCTTGATTATTTTGCAGCCTTGATTAAGCACTTGACCGCTAAAAAAGTTGCCGTCATAATTTGCCGCCGCGATTGACACTTTTGCAGCGATGTTGGAACCGGGAATGCAAGTTTTGGCAGTTCCCGATGCTGGCTGTTTATCGCACAATCTGCCCAAGTCTACTGTTTTGCCGTCGGGGGTTTTCATGTAGCAAAACGGCTCATCAACTGGTGAATTTTGAGCCAGTGTATTTGTAGCGTATGCCAGCAAAGGACGAGCAGATATCGGCGATATTAGCAAACTCGATAAAGCTACGGTTAAATGTAAAAGGTTCATATTTATTCAGGATTTTTTCAAGTTAATTGTACTAAATAGTTTACCTAAAATTTCCGCTTACATATCTATATATAAATAGGTTTCACTTAATGTTATAAAAATGAGATTGCGTAGCTTGGCCCCGAATGAACTAACCCTCCGTTTCACTCCACCCAAATTTTTCGCGGCAAGGATGTGTTGGGTTTCGTTCCTCAACCCAACCTACAAATCTAAAAAGCTCACTGTCAACTGTCAACTATTTAAATTATGCTATCATAAGACATCACAATTTAGAAAATAAAGTCATGGTCGTTACTCAAAATAACCCAGGACAAAAAACGTTAGAACTGATCGTAACTTGGGAGAAGTTGCCCGACGACTTCCAATTAGAAGAAAAACCAGTGGAGAATACAGGTCAACCGCTAATTGCTGGAGCACTGCGAGAAATCTTAGAACTGAGAGGATTTATCGGGCCACGAATGCTGATAGCCAGCAACTTTGGCATTTGCGCTACTGTCAACGGCGAGTTAGTCATCAAAGCACCAGATTGGGTTTATGTACCGTCGGTACTGCCTGCCGAATCGAGAAGAGACCGCAAAAGTTATACCCCAAACTTGGAAGGAGAAATTCCCACCATTGTCATGGAATTCTTGTCGGAAACAGACGGCGGCGAATATTCTGTCAAACGTACTTTTCCTCCGGGAAAGTGGTTTTTTTACGAACAAATTCTGCAAGTACCAACTTACGTCATTTTTGACCCAGAAACTGGCTTGCTGGAAGTATATCGCTTGCAAAATGGCAACTACGAATTAGAATTTCCCGACGCGGAAGGTCGCCACTGGATGGCAGATATGGGTTTGTATTTAGGAACGTGGCGGGGGGAGAAAGAACAGCGTTCAGGCTATTGGTTGCGCTGGTGGGATGAAGCAGGAAATCTGCTTTTATGGGGTGTAGAACAGTTAGCAGGAGAACGTGAACGGGCCGATCGCGAACGTGAACGGGCCGATCGCGAACGTGAACGGGCCGAACGACTGGCTGAATATTTGCGCGATCGGGGAATTAACCCGGACGAGATTATTTGATAAGTTGTACGCCATAAGCTGTTGGGCATCTAAATTGTATTTTGGGGCGGGCTAGAAGCCCAACCCCTACTCCCCACAAGAATTAGATGCACGGGCTAGGAGCAACGGCAAACAAGAATTAGATGTACACCTTACGAGCTTATCTAATACTCGGCTTTCTATTCCCAAGATTCCGCGCTCCGGGAATTTTTCGGCTCGGACGGGGACTGTTCAAGCTGCTCGCAGTTCGAGTATTCAAAGCATTAGCAGAAGGTATCAAACCCAAGTCTTGCAAAATTTCAAAAGCCGCCCTTTGTCCAGTTTCACAACCGCCTTCCATGTAACCTTGATTTTCCAGCGAAGTGTGTTCCCCGGCAAAATATAAATTGCCTACTCGTTCGCCTTCAACGCCGTACATTTGCGTCCACTGTCCGACTAAATAGCAGGAATAAGAACCTTTAGAAAAGCGTTCTCCCGGCCAATAAGCTCGCACAGCTTTGCCCGATCGCAAATTTCTCACTCCGGGAAAAACTCTTTCAAATTGGTTTAAAAATCTTTGTGCTTGGTCTTCTGGAGTTCCCGCACCGATCGACAAACCCTGCTTTCCTCCTGTAAAATTAGTAACTAAACCGTTAGGAGTAGGGGCGAAAGGCGTAGCTTCCCAGGTACTCTGGAATCCTAAATCGCTATAAACAGAAGCAGTCGAGCGATAAAGTTCCCGCCAAATTCGGCTGCGGTAGCCAGTAATTAACTTAGAATTAGTACCGTAACCCAATTGCTCGATCGCCCTACGCTTCGGTTGTGGCAAAGGTACGTTAATTTTAACGTCTCGCAGAGTGCTAAATGGCAAAGTTAACAAAACTCGCTCGTAAGTGCGATCGAAGGCGCTTTGTCCCGATCGCAAATTTACGCGATAGCGGCCATCCGGCAAAAGAGTAATCGCTTCCAAAACCGTCCCCGCCTCGATCGAACCAGATAATTGACCGGCTAAACTGTTGATAATTTGACTGTTGCCGCCGTCAATTTGATAACGCTCATCGCTGTTGCCGTACAATTCAAAACTGCCAGATTCAGCACCGATTAAAAAAAGCAGATTTAACGCCGACTGTTCTTCAGGATCTCGACCGTATTCTCCCGTATAAGCAATGCGGAGTAACTGCCGGACAATAGTGCTAGTATCAGCTTGGTCTACATATTCAGCGATCGAAAGATTGTCCAATCTTTCCGCTGCTTCCGTAAAATCAAGATAGCTAATTTCATCGCCAACCGCCTGCAAATCTGCACTAATTTTACTAGCTAGGGGCGCAAAATCGGCGATTAATTGCTCAAGAGAAAAGCGCCGTCCTTCAAAGAAAAAAGTATCCTTCACCAGTCCACTCTGCACTTGGGCTAAGTCGATCGCCCGCAAACCCAATTCCGTCGCCAGCGAGATTAAATTAGTATGACCGGTGTCAATAAATTCTCCCCCCAAATCCGCCGGAATTAGCGTTCCAGCCACCTTGGGAACCGTGCGTATCCGCCCCCCCACGCGGTTAGTTGCCTCGATTATATCGGCGCGCACGCCCGCTTGGCCCAAGCGATAAGCCGCCGTCAAACCCGCAATCCCTGCACCCACAACCAAAATCGGCGATCGTCCGCCCTGTTGAGCAAAAGCTCCCCCTCCATCCCTGGTAAAAGTCGCAGCAGCGGCCGCCCCCGCAGCAGCTAAACCCCCGTGCAGCAACTGGCGACGAGATATGGCAGAATTAGGAATGCGATTCCCTACGGGATAGCTTCGCTTCACGCTCAGCATCCCCAGCAGTTCATCAGCCGGAATGCCCGTTTCCCTTGATTTCTGGGCAATACTCGCAGCGCGGCGCAGCATAGCCATCAGTGCAGACTTAGCCATAATTAAGACATCCTCACAAAACAAAACTTTGATGTAAACTGGATTCTCGATCGTGCACTTTCCAGACTAAAGTCCAGAGAGATTTTTTTAATAATGCTAACCCTCAGAACACTGTTCGACAGGAAATTTTATCTCGAAAACAACCCAGATGTCGCCGTAGCAGTTGCCAGAGGCACGGTATCGAGTCCCTTCGATCACTACCGAAAAATTGGCAAATTTGAAAATCGCGACCCGAATGCCCTGTTCGACGCCAGCTATTATTTAGACACCAATACAGATGTAGCGGTATCAGCCAAACTCAACGGCTTTTCAGCAGCCGATCACTTTATTAGATTCGGTCAATTTGAACGACGCAACCCCAATCCTTTTTTCGATGTTGGTTTCTATCTAGCAAGCAACCCAGACGTTCAGACAGCAGTCCAAACCAATCAATTTACCGCCTTTGAACACTATTTAAAAGCCGGTCAATTAGAAAACCGCAAAGCCAGCGTTTTCTTCGATCCCAGCTTTTATCTAGAAAAATATCCGCTGGTAGCAGCAGCCGTTCAAAGCGGCGCAGTTCAAAGTGCGATCGACCATTACATTCAATTCGGTCAACAAGAAGGACTGTTGAGCACTCTCCCCGATACCGCAGACAATTTGAACGTAGCAAAAAGCCTGGGTATTCTCACAGAAATTCAAACTGCGAGCGATTTTGTGGGATCTGCTGAACCCGCCGACATTTACAGTTTTATCCTCAATACTCCCAGCCTTTTCAGTGTAACTGTTGACGGCTTGAGTGCAGATGTTGATGTAGAATTAATTCAGGATCTCAACGGCAACGGCGCAGTTGGATTAGACGATATTATTGCTTCGTCTAACAATTTAGGCACGGCATCAGAAACAATTGTCAGCAATGGGGCTTTGCCGGCGGGGACTTATTTCGTCCGCGTTTCTCAATTTCAAGGCGATACAAATTATGACTTGAGATTGCTATCCGCTCCCTCAGTAATACCGCCCGAAATTTAAGGAGTCAATTGATGTGAAACTTTAAATCTTAGATGGGAAATTTGAAGAATTTACCCACGGAAGTTTGAGACACCGTGGGTTATGCACTTTCATCAAGCAAAGATAATAAAGCTCCTTTTTGATGGGCTACATAAGCCACGGGATTCTTAGTTTTTATCGCCTTACCTTCTGCCACTGCTCTTTTTAACCATAGCCGCATTTGCCCTATTTGAACATCCAGAAGTTCCGCAAGAGATTTATCATCTAACGGTTGCTCTAAATTACTGAGAATCAAGGGTAAAACTGCTTCGTAAATATCTTTTGGAGGAAATTGGACTGTTGGTGTTTTCTCCTGTACGCGCGGCGAAGCTATCCCGTAGGGAATCGCATCTTGCGAATTTCCATTAGATGCAATATTTGTTTCTTGAGAGGCTGGCACTGCCACTTCTGTTTTTGTAGATCCAATGGTCGATTCCGAGTGTAACGGCACTGGATATGCTGCAATTTCTGATGTTAATGAGCCTGTTATTTCCACTTCTGTAACTGGGGCTGCAATTTCTAACAGCGCACTTTGCTGTTGGGGATTTTTCCCGGTTTCAATTGCAGTTTCGATTGCTCCAAATTCTGATGCTTTAGCATCCAAAATTTCCCTTAATTTTCCCCTTATTGAACTCCCAGGTATAAATAATGCAAATGGCAAAGGTTGTGCTCCCCGTTTCAGCAGTTGGCGATTGCCTTCTGGTACGGCATCATCTAGCACAAAAACCGGGACATCTTTGATCTTTTCTAGCGCTTCCACCGCACCCGCCCAAGTACCGCCAGTACCGACTGAACAATTGATGACAAGGGCGCGATCGGCTAAGGCATAAATATATTTGTTTCGCCCCATCGCATTCCCAACATTAAAACGAGCATTGGGATCGCAAGCAGATACTAAAGTTAGTCGGCCTTCTTTAATGCCAGCGCGATATTTTCCAGCAACAGCAGAAGCGGCCAAACTGTCAGCCAGTACGCCAACAGCGGTTCCTCCCGCCTCTAGCGCGCTTAACATTGCCGCCGTATCTACCCCGCGCGCGCCGCCTGAAATTACCTGCATTTCTTGTTCGGCGCAAATCTGTGCAACTCTCTGAGTGCGATCGAGTCCTTCTTCATCAATATCCCGAGAACCAACAATAGCCAATCCTCCCTGAGATAGCAATTTTATGTTGCCAATTCCATAGATAATTGCTGGTGCTAAATGTTTCAATATTTGCTTGAGACGCTTGGGATATTGAGAGTCGCTTCTTCCCAATATCCACAGCCCTTGATTCGTCCATTTTTCAACAGCTAAACTCAGCATTACCCCTCGTTCTAATAATGCCGAAACTCTGTTAAAGTCAATCCTACTTGCCGGAATGGATTGTAACAGGTTTAAACAAGTTGGACTTAGCAAATCCGCAGGGCGCATCTGATTTTCGCGCAGCCAACCAGCCAAATAATTATATTCGCTAAGCGTTAGAGGCTGCGGTTCTGTTTGCCGATTTTGCCCGAAGCTGGCGCACAAGAGTAAAATTGCTTGAGTATCTGGTGGTAGTACATGATTCATATATCTAATCGGCAAGAGAGTTGAGGGATAATGCTAGAGGAAAAACTGACCCGCTACCAGCTTGACGTAAAAGTGCAGCAATGACTGTAAAAGTCCACCGGGAATCTACCATATCGTCAACTAATAAAACTGTTCCTTTTATTCCTTCCCAAGTGTCGATCGCAAATGCACCATCCAAATTATGAGCTTGCTGGTAACTATTATTCATCTCTTTTTGAGGTGGTGTTTGGCGAATTTTCCGAACAACTGGCTGAAATGGCAAATTTAATCGATCTGCCAGCTTTTGAGCAAAAGTCGGTACTAAGTCGGGACGATTTAAAGAAGGTACGCAAGTCACCCAAGTAGGAAACGGTTCAGGTTGCCAGCGCTGAATCATTTCAAAAGCCCCCTCAACCAGGGCATCATTAAAATTATTATCCCGATACTTACCTAGTTTAACTAATTCTCCCCAACCTGCGTCACCCCATAAAGACAGAGCTCTTCCGGCTTCGGCTATTAAATTAGGTTTAATATTTCCCGATAAACGGTAAACTGGAAATGCTTGGGTCGGCCATCTTTTACGGGGTTCGATAATTCGATTGCACCGCCGCAGGTACTGAATTGCTTGATTTACCATTTCCAGAGAAGGTGTTTCTGGCAGTAAAGGTTTACCCAAACACACAGCACATTGACCACAGTTAGTTGGATTGGGGTCATCTAATTCTCCTGCAAGAAAAGCCATGAGGCATTGTGTGCTTTCGCCTATGTATTCTCGCATTTTATCTTGTTCTTGGCGGCGAATTTGTGTCAAACGTTCAATTTTATCGGTGTCTGGCTGATACTTGACTGGGGTAGCGCACCACTTGGAACTTTGTTTGCTCACTGGGGCGGGTGATTCTAGGGATAGTAGTTTTAAAACTTTTTCAATCAGCCCTCTAGAAAGATTTAGTTCTTGCTCTAGTTCGGGAACAGATAAGCCATTATTGGCTTGGTTTAGTGCCTTTAAAATTAATTGTGTATGAGCTTGTGGAGGAAAAGCTGTTCTGATAAAATAGTTGGTAATGTCGTCATCTTCATCGCCGCTTAAAAGGATGCCATAGGCTTGTTCTACGGCTCTACCCGCTCGCCCTACTTGTTGATAATAATGAACGACGGAACCGGGACGTTGGTAATGAATGACGAATCCTAAATCGGGTTTGTCAAAACCCATTCCCAAAGCTACAGTTGCAACTAACGCTTTAATTTCGTTGTTGAGAAGTTGGTCTTCTAAGGCTTCTTTCTCTACATTTTCTAGCTGGGCATGGTAGGCTTTAGCATCAATTCCTTGAATGGTTAACCAGTCCGTAACCCGTTCGGAATCTCTGACAGTTAGGGTGTAAATAATGCCGCTTCCCGGTAAGTTGGGCAACTGTTCTGCTAACCATGCCATTCTTGCTGCTGAACTGCCCAGAGCGATATTTTGGAGTTGCAAGCTTTCTCTAATTAAGTTTCCTCTGATGACGCGGAGATTTGAACTTAATTGCTCGACGATATCGTTAACAACTCGGTTGTTAGCTGTAGCGGTTGTGGCTAAAACAGGTATGTTTTGAGGAAGAGCTTGTAAAATTCGGACAATTCGGCGATAATCTGGTCGGAAATCATGTCCCCAGTCGGAAATGCAGTGGGCTTCATCGACGACAAATAACCCAATTCTCTGAGATATTGGTAGCAGAATGGTGTTTGTAAAGTCTTGATTGGCGAGTCTTTCGGGGGAAATTAGGAGAACATCTATTTCTCCTGCTAGCAACTGAGTTTTTACGAGTTGCCATTCCTCTGTATTGGAGGAGTTAATTGTTGCTGCTTTAATACCCATTCGCTCGGCTGCCGCAATTTGGTTTCGCATAAGAGCGAGTAGAGGTGAAATCAGGAGTGTGGGGCCCGCTCCTCTATCTCGTAGGAGCCGAGTTGCGAGAAAATAAACTAAGCTTTTGCCCCAACCTGTACGTTGTACCACGAGCAGTTTAGATCGCTCTTCGATTAAAGAGGCAATCGCTTCCCACTGTCCGTCTCGAAAGTCAGCTTGTGTGTTGTTGAGGGCTATCTGGAGAAGCGATCGCGCCCGATTTTTCAATTCTACTGTCATATTGCTAACCTGTTGGTGAAAGTTCCTGATTTTGTAATTTTGTGCTAAAAATAACAGGACTAATTACTAACATGATATCACCAACTACCCAAGTCTTAATTCGTACTTTCTTACCCCCTGGGAGAAGGCAAAGATTGAACAGGTGTCGGAGGCCAATTAGAGCGACTTCTGGTGAGAGTGGTAGACACCAAAGCATAGCCCAAAATAGCAGGAAGCACGATCGCACTCAGAAACACGATCGTCGCAGCCCAAGTCATCGCATTCGAGAGCGGGCCGTAATGAGTGCGGTAAGGGTCAAACGTTGGTAAATTAGGCATCGGGGCATCCCGCAGCGCGATCGGACGTTTGAACCGCACCCGCCTGTCGTCTAGCTTTTCGAGCAAAATCCAGCCAACTTCCGCCTCTTCCCGGCATAGCTTCTGAAAAATCGCAGGATTGCGGAACAAATCGTTGCTAGCCCGCACAATCTTGTACTCCCAAACCGTCAAATCAACAGCATTAGGATCGGGTTTGGGATTGCCATTGGATGGCGCATTTTCAGGCGCATTAAAATTATCTTCTTGAGATTCGTACCGAGTCAAAACTTCCTCCTCCTCATCGCATTTTTGCCCCGCATCCAATTGCTCGTGGTTCACCAAAAGACCCACAAGCGCAGCCTCCAAGCCGAGACTGCCAATCATCAAACTCCAAATCAGAATTTCCACCATAAAAGGAGTTAAAAGTTAAAAATCAAAAACTCAAAAGACTCGCTTTTAACTTTCAATCTTTAATTTTTAAATAGCCTTCTACCACACAATCTGCACCCACCGCGCGCCAAGAAATCCGCTCTAAAGTCAAAGCCTCAGTCATTGCCGAAAAGCCCAAATCTCCCACGGGAGTTGGAGCTCCTTGGCCACCGACAATTTTAGGAGCAATAAAAGCCATAATTTTTTGAACTGCACCCTCAGCAATTGCCCTCGCGGCCAAAGTGCCGCCGCACTCCCAGAGTACAGAAAGAAAAGATCGATCGTACAAATAAGCCATAACATTAGTCGGTGTAAGAGGCGAGAGCTCCACAACTTCCACCCCTTTGGCGATCAAAAATTCCTGAAATTCCGGGTTAACCCCAGGCTCAGTCAGCACCAAAGTAGCCGCCACAGAGGTTTCCCACAACCAAGCCGACTTCGGCAAATCCAGAGTGCGACTCATCACCACCCGCAGGGGATTATTCCTATCAGGCTGGTGGCTCGTCAGTAGGGGATTGTCTAGACGCACCGTATTTCCCCCAACAATCACAGCATCGCAGCCGACGCGCACCCGGTGAACCTCGCTGCGAGCCTCCTCGCCTGTCACCCAAGCGCTGTGGCCGCTACTGGTAGCAATTTTACCGTCCAAAGTCATTGCATATTTCAAAATTCCAAAAGGCCGGCGGTGCAAAATCCGGTGCACAAAAGCCTCGTTGAGTTTCTGGCAAGCTTCCCCTTCCACTCCCGCCACCACTTCAATGCCAGCCTCTCGCAACCGGGCTAGCCCTGTTCCAGCTACCAAAGGATTCGGATCGACCATGCCAGCCACTACTTTTGCCACCTTGGCCTTAACTAAAGCTTCAGAACAGGGGGGAGTCCTGCCGTAGTGGTTGCAGGGTTCCAGGTTCACGTAGACGGTCGCTCCTTCGGCGAGTTCCCCCGCTTCCCGGAGCGCAAAAACTTCGGCGTGAGGTTGACCGGCACCGGGATGAAACCCTTCGCCGACAATCTTGCCGTCTCGGACAATTACAGAACCGACAAGGGGGTTGGGTGCGGTTTTGCCCAGAGCACGGCGAGCCAATTCTATGCAGCGGCGCATCATGGCTCGATCGAACTCTTGAACTTCGCTGTTTTCCAGTTGTTTTGTACCTTGCTGCTGTCGGTTAGCTAAGCTGGCGATCGCTTGAGCGTGCGCCGGAAAAGTTTCCATAAGATTTTGGTATTATATCTATCCCTGAGTGTACTGAACTTTGATGCTAATTTTGGCTGCGATCCGACGATCGATTGCTGCTGGGGCCAACTGTACGTTACCACTGAGATATTGCACTATTCTCAATTAGCCTTTATGAACAGGCAAGATGCCTGTTCCACAAAAGATAAATTTTCTTGTGGAACAGGCATCTTGCCTGTTGCTAACAATGGTGCAAGATGTGAGTTACCAGGAGTGAAAAGCAATTTAGGACATCGACCCGCACGATCGATCGCATAGCTTTAAGATTAAGAAACAATAGCAGGTGCTTGAAAAAAGAATGAGTCAGGACATGAAGCGGGAATTTGCCAGCCGCGACGAATTAATAGCCTACCTGCGCGAACAGTTCCCCGAAGCCCCCGCCGGGGACAGCAGCGTACCCCCAACCCCAGGCGGGCGGAAAGCAGCCGAGACAGCCCTGCAACAAATTGACCCCGGCAAGTACGCCTCAACCCGCAATTTCCTCAACGGTGCGGTAACGCGCTTGTCGCCCTATTTGCGCTACGGCGTTTTGAGTCTTGCCGAAGTCCGGGATGCCGTACTGGAGAAGGTGCGTCATCCAGAAGAAGCCGTAAAACTCGTCAACGAGTTGGGTTGGCGGGATTATTGGCAGCGACTGTATGCCGAATTGGGCAACGGGATTTGGCAAGACCGGGAAGCCTACAAAACTGGTTACACTGCTAAAGATTACAGCGAAACTCTGCCGCAGGATGTCGTCGAGGGCTCGACTGGTTTGGTTTGCATCGACAGTTTCAGCCGCGAGTTGCGAGAAACTGGTTATTTGCACAATCACCAGCGGATGTGGACTGCCGCTTATCTCGTACACTGGCGCCACGTGCGCTGGCAAGCCGGAGCTCGCTGGTTTTTGCAACATTTGCTAGATGGAGATCCGGCGAGCAATAATCTTTCTTGGCAGTGGGTAGCAAGCACTTTTAGTCACAAACCTTATTTTTTTAATCGGGAAAATTTGGAGCGTTACACTAAGGCGGTTTATTGTCGCGATTGTCCTCTGTATGGGCAATGCGATTTTGAGGGAACTTACGAATATTTGGAAGGGAAGTTGTTTCCTCATGGAGAAAAGGTCGATCGTAGCGGCGGTTCTAAAAGTTGGGATCGGCCTAAAAAAGGTCGCAGAAATTAAAAAGTCAGTAGTCAGTAGTCATTAGTCATTAGTCAGTAGTCAGTAGTCAGTAGTCAGTAGTCATTAGTCATTAGTCATTAGTTATCAACAGTCAACAGTCAACAGTCAACAGTCAACAGTCAACCGTCAACAGTCAACAGTCAACCGTCAACAGTCAACAG
>NZ_JAUBPT010000065.1:0-1666 GCF_036700905.1 Microcoleus sp. S13_C3
AGTTTTTGAGCAACAGCTTGCCTGAGATTCAAAGGTGGCTACTTTTAGCTGCGCTCATTTTTTAGTCTAAACTACAGTAACAGAGCTAAACACAGTTGATATCGATCGCCCAAGCGGTGAGTTTGAGAGGTTTGAAGTTATTATTAATTACAGCAACAGCGACACAATTCGAGCAACTTTTCAGAACAAGATTTTGGTGGCAGACTTCTTGAGGAAGCTGAAAAGCTGAACTCATTCTCCTGACGGGCGTTGGAGCGGACGGAACATACTGGCTCGATCAAACAAATTTTTCAAGCTCATCAACCGCACCTTCCCTGGAGTGGCGACTTTCCAGAGGAAGCTAAGCAGTTTTTCTCGTGGGCGTTTCTGTGGGATCGTCCCAAGGAAAGGAAAATTTTGGCAATTCCGGTTTTTGCAGGGTTCAAAGACTATGTGGCGGCTTATTTGGATTTGGTCGATCGCGCCGAACCTGTGAGATCGGGCGCAAAGTTAGATAGTATCTTAACAAGCTCAACTGTGCTATCTGCGGTATCTTGCCGAAAAAACCCCGGGTCAGGAAATGTTCACGCGGTTCTGCGGGGAGGAATGGATCGAAGAATACATTCACGGCTTTTTGTTCAATTGGGAACGCAAGCTGGCACAATTGGTAAGTAACAAGAATTAATTTTAATACAAGCTTCAGCCACTATACTAATAAGTGTAGGTTGGCATGAGGAAAATGCCAATGGTCAAAAAAAATCGCAATGTAGTTAGTTCCAATTCAGACAGCAAAGTCAAAATCGGACTTTCGCTGACTTCTTCTAGTGCCGATCGATTGAACACGATCGCTCGAAAGCTTGGAATATCAAGGTCGGAGCTCCTAGAACGCTTGGCACAAGGCGCTCTGGATATTTCAAGCGACAAGACGGAAGTTAGTGTCACTTGGAAAAAAGGTGAAGAAACGCAGGTAGAAGCCGCCCACTTGCAAGGGGAAACAGCCGAAGAAAGCGAATTTAATGACGCTGTAACGGCAGAAACCCTATCGGACTCGGTGAGTGTAAAGCCAAATCCGCTGCAAGAAAGTTACGAAAGTTTACAGCAGCAGTTGAGTGAACGCGAAAGTTCGATCGCATCTTTACAGCAGCAACTCGCTACTGAAAAGCAAAATCTCGAAAGCCAATTAGCCGAAACAGTAGCGAAGTCAAGTTACGAAAGTTTACAGCAACAGTTGAGTGAACGCGAAAGTTCGATCGCATCTTTGCAGCAGCAATTCGCTACCGAAAAGCAAAATCTCGAAAGCCAATTAGCCGAAACAGTAGCGAAGTCAAGTTACGAAAGTTTACAGCAGCAGTTGAGTGAACGCGAAAGTTCGATCGCATCTTTGCACCAGCAACTCGCTGAAAAAGAACAGCGGGAACACGACTTTGTGCAACAGCTAGCCGAAAAATCCAGTGCTCTGGAATCTTTGCAGCAGCAAATCGCTGAAAAAGAACAGCGGGAACACGACTTTGTGCAACAGCTAGCCGAAAAATCCAGTGCTCTGGAATTTTTGCAGCACCAAATCGCTGAAAAAGAACACCGGGAACACGACTTTGTGCAACAGCTAGCCGAAAAATCCAGCGCTCTGGAATCTTTACAGCAGCAAATCGCTGAAAAAGAACACCGGGAACACGACTTTGTGCAACAG
>NZ_JAUBPT010000065.1:1766-42890 GCF_036700905.1 Microcoleus sp. S13_C3
CTAGCCGAAAAATCCAGTGCTCTGGAATCTTTGCAGCACCAAATCGCTGAAAAAGAACACCGGGAACACGACTTTGTGCAACAGCTAGCCGAAAAATCCAGTGCTCTGGAATCTTTGCAGCACCAAATCGCTGAAAAAGAACACCGGGAACACGACTTTGTACACCAAATCGCTGAAAAATCCAGTGCTCTGGAATCTTTGCAGCACCAAATCGCTGAAAAATCCAGTGCTTTGGAATCTTTGCAGCAGCAATTCGCCACCGAAAAGCAAAATCTCGAAAGCCAATTGCAGCAAACCGTGTCGAAGTCGAGTTACGAATCTTTGCAGCACGAGTTAGCAGAAAAGTCAAGTGCGATCGGCGAATTCCAAGTTCAACTAACCAAGTTGCACTCTCTAGAAAATCAATTGAACCAGAGTGCGGCGATACAGCGGAATTACGACGCTTTGCAGCAACAGTCTCAAGAACAGCTAAGAACCATCAAAGCTTTACGGGAACAGCTAGGTCAAATGCAGGCTGTGGCTGGGATTGGCGAAGCTTATCTCAACAAGTGGCGCCGTCAGTGATTCTCTAATCAACACGGCACTGTCTAACGCTCCGGGTTCGCCTGGAGCACTTTACCCCTAAAACGTCCTCTAAACTCGGCCTCCTTCCTCTTGTAGCGATAGATTTCAACCTGTCGCTACAAGAGCTTTTTATTGCAAAATATGAGCATACTATTAAGAAATATTACAATAAATAAATTTATGACAGGCGATCGCACCCCTTTAGGCAAACCCAGTCCCACAGACACTAAGGGCCGCGTCACGGTAATTGGAGGCGGAATCGGCGGGCTGACAGCAGCCGCCCTGCTAGCCCGCAGAGGATACAAAGTGCTAGTCTTAGAACAGGCGATCGTCCCCGGCGGATGCGCTTCCACCTTCAAACGCAAAGGCTTTACCTTCGATGTCGGCGCCACGCAGGTTGCAGGATTGGAACCCGGAGGCATTCACCACCGAATTTTCTCAGAATTAGACATAGAACTTCCCGCCGCGACACCCTGCGATCCGGCTTGTGCGGTGTTTTTGCCGGGAGAAACCGCACCGATTAGCGTGTGGCGAGATCCGCAAAAGTGGCAGGAAGAAAGGCAGCGGCAGTTTCCTGGAAGCGAACCTTTTTGGCAATTATTGTCTGCATTGTTCAAAGCTAGCTGGAACTTTCAAGGGCGCGATCCAGTTTTACCCCCCAGAAACTTCTGGGATTTCTGGCAATTAATTCAAGCAGTTCGCCCCGATACTCTAATTACTTTGCCTTTCACTTTTATGACAGTGGGAGATGCTTTGCGGCTTTGTGGGTTGGGCGACAATTTGCGCTTGAAAACTTTTCTGGATTTGCAGTTAAAATTGTATTCTCAAGTTGATACCGAAGAAACGGCGCTGCTTTACGCGGCGACGGCTTTAGGAGTTTCGCAAGCGCCGCAGGGATTGTATCATCTAGAAGGAAGTATGCAGGTATTGAGCGATCGACTGGTAGAGGCGATCGAACGAGACGGCGGCAAAGTCCTGTTGCGGCACACAGTTGAAAGTATTGTCACCGCCAACGGCAAAGCCACCGGTACAGTGATTCGCAATCAAAAAACAGGCGAAGTTTGGACAGAAACTGCCGATCGCATTGTTGCCAACGTCACAGCGCAAAATCTAGTAAAATTGTTGTCAAGCGAGCCGATTGTCGAAAAGTTAACAGATAATTTAACAGAGAATTTATCGGTTAAATCCGAGACTTCAGAGACAACAAACCAACTCCCAAATCAAATGGCTGGCTACAAATATCGAGTTGATAAATTGCCGCCGGCATCCGGCGCATTTGTGATATATTTGGGAGTGCATGAAAGTGCAATTCCGGCAAATTGTCCGCCGCACCTTCAGTTTCTCTACGATTACGACGGCGAGATTGGGGAGAATAATTCATTATTTGTTTCAGTCAGTCATCCGGGTGATGGGCGAGCACCGGAGGGAATGGCGACAATTATCGCTTCGTCATTTACTGATACTCGAATGTGGTGGAATTCGGTTGATTATGAAGGATTGAAGCAAAAATATACGGCAGGGGCGATCGCCCGTTTGAGCGAATATTTCAATTTGACGCCAGAGTCGATCGTACACCAAGAAGCCGCTACACCCCGCACCTTTGCCCGCTATACAGCGAGAGATAGAGGCGTTGTGGGTGGCATCGGTCAGCGAATACCAACTTTCGGCCCCTTCGGATTTGCCAACCGCACACCAATTAAAAATTTGTGGTTAGTGGGCGACTCCACCCATCCCGGAGAAGGTACTGCCGGTGTTTCCTATTCTGCTTTAACAGTAGTGCGACAAATGGAAGCCACCTCTAAAATCTAAGAGGAAACGGCCATGCCGTTTCCCTACGCCAACAATAATTAATCGCGCGAGAGATGTAACTATCGCGCGATTAATTTTAAGGAATAGTTAACAGTTAATAGTTAACAGTTAACAGTCAACAGTCAACAGTTAACAGTTAACAGTCAACAGTCAACAATCATTCCGGTGTCACCCGAATTGATATCAACTACATTCTCTGACTACTTGATAGCAATCTTTGCGCCCACAGCTTCAAGCTGTTTCTTCATTTCTTCAGCAGCTTCCTTAGCAATAGCTTCCTTAACTGCCTTCGGTGCGGCTTCTACCAAGTCTTTCGCTTCCTTCAGACCCAGACCGGTAATAGCGCGGACTTCTTTCAGAATTGCGATTTTCTTGTCAGCAGGAACTTCTTCAAGAATCACGCTGAACTCAGTTTGTACTTCTTCGGGTTCAGCAGCGGCAGCAGCAGGGCCGCCCATCATCATCATGCCGCCTACAGGAGCAGCAGCGCTGACGCCGAAAGCTTCTTCAATTTGCTTGACCAATTCAGAAGCTTCGAGCAAAGTCAGAGACTTAAGTTTATCCAAGATTTCATCAGTTGCTGTAGACATTTTTTGAACTCCTAGTTCGATTGTAGATTTGGAATTTGAGACTTTCGATTGCTCATTAATTATTAGTTTCTCGTCTCCAGTGATCAGTTTGTTTCTCAAAACTAACGACTCTTGACTCGTGACTAATTACTAATGACTTACGCAGATGTGCTGTCTGCTTCTGCTGGTGCTTCTGCTTCAGGTTGTGCTGCTGCTTCTGCTTCAGGTTGCGCTGCTGCTTCTGCTTCAGGTTGTGCTGCTGCTTCTGCTTCAGGTTGTGCTGCTGCTTCTGCTTCTACTTCTGCTAAATCGCCGTCTTTTTCAGCATAAGCCTTAAGACCGCGAGCGATCGAAGTAGGAACTTGATTGATACCCACAGCCAACTTGGTTGCGACACCGTTGATAGCGCCAGCAATTTGAGCCATGAGTTGTTCTTTCGACGGCAGATCGGCTAATGCTTTAACATCAGCTTCTTTCAGTACCCGTCCTTCCATCACGCCGCCGCGAAGTTCTGTCTTCTTAGAGACTTTTTGGAATTCTTGGTAAGCTTTAATCGCGCCGCCAATATCTTCTTGCACGAACAGAAACGCCGACGTACCGGTCAGCAATTCCTGTATCGGCTGCCAGGTTTCGTTGCCTTCAACCGCAATTCGCATCAGCGTGTTTTTGGCCACTTGGCAACTGCTGCCTTTCGGACGCAAACGCCGACGCAAATCTGTGATTTCAGCAACAGTTAAGCCCGTGTAGTCAATCACGATCGCCAGTTGAGATTCGCTCAAGGTTTGCTTGAGGTCTGCAATAATCTCATTTTTTACTGCTAAACTTTTGCCCATACTTATTTCACCTCCTTTTAGGATCGAAAACTGCCCACCAAAAACCCCGACCTTAGAGCCGGGGCAGAGAATTAAAAATTAACAAGTCCGAATTAAAAATAGAAAATTTTTAATCTTTGAATCTTGAGTTTTTATTTCTTCAGCCTCGGCAGGAAATTAAGCGATCGGCACCTGCGGTCTTCAGCTTATTGATTTTTGATTAGGCTATCACGAGAAGGCAGACATAGCAAGGCTATGACGCAAATCTTGTGAGAGATTTACACAGACAGCCGAAGCTGTCTTTTACCTTCTGCCTTCTGCTTAATTCTTTCTACGCAGCATCAAGTTTGGTATCGCGCAGAGCACTGATATCGACTTCGATCGACGGGCCCATTGTTGCGGATACGTACAAACTGCGCCAGTAGCGACCTTTAGCACCAGAAGGACGGTTGCGGTCAACTGTTTCTTGCAAAGCATGAAGGTTGACGAGCAAATCTTCCGCTGAGAAAGCTGCCTTGCCAAACATAACATGAACGATGCCAGTTCGATCGGCACGGAATTCTAGTTTACCACCTTTAAACTCGTTGATCGCCTGAGCAATGTCAGTCGTCACCGTGCCACCTTTCGGAGAAGGCATCAAACCGCGCGGGCCCAACAACCGACCCAATTTTGCCACCAACGGCATCACGTCTGGGGTAGCAATCAGGCAGTCGAAGTCCATCATGCCCTTCTGAATTTCATCGATCAACTCTTCAGAACCAGCAATATCCGCGCCGGCATTCAGAGCTTCTTTAACTTTTTCGCCCTTAGCAATCACCGCAATTCTGACTACTTGACCAGTTCCTTTTGGTAGCGATACAGTTGTCCGCAACTGTTGGTCAGTATATTTCGGGTCAATTCCCAAACGGATGTGAGCTTCAGCAGCTTCGCCAAACTTAGCGGTTGCTGTTTCTTTCAAAAGTTGCAGAGCTTCCAGCGGTAGATAAGGTCTGTCTTCAACTTTCTTTTGAAGTTCTTGCAGTCTTCGCGATACTTTCTTTGCCATTGTTATCTCCTGGGGTCAGTCGATTTTAGATTTTAGATTTTAGATTTTAGATTGAACCTATCGGACAATCTTAAAATCTACCCGTTTTCGGTTACTAGCGAAGCTTTGCTTCTCCCCCTGAACCGATCGATTTTGGATGCAAGGATTTGGGATTTTGGATTGAAGATTTTACCTTCAAAATCCTGAATTACTGACAACTGCCAACTGTCAACTGCCAACTGACAACTGACTTTAATCAGCGATCGCCACGCCCATATTTTTAGCCGTTCCTGCCACAATTTTCATAGCAGCCTCAACATCATTAGCATTGAGGTCAGGCATTTTGGTTTCAGCGATTTCTCGTAACTGAGCCTGTGTAATCGTCCCTACTTGCTTGCGATTAGGTTCTCCCGAACCCTTAGCAATGCCAGCGGCTTTTTGAATCAAAACCGACGCCGGCGGAGTTTTGAGAATAAACGTAAAACTGCGGTCTTCAAAAACCGAAATTTCTACCGGAACCACCAGACCCGCTTGGTCTGCGGTTCTAGCATTGTACTCCTTGCAAAACATCATAATATTGACGCCGTGCTGACCCAGAGCTGGGCCGATCGGAGGAGCTGGGTTGGCTTTTCCCGCCGTAATCGCCAACTTAATTACTGCAACAACTTTCTTTGCCATTAGTTAGTTCTGTTTCTGAACCTGATTGAACTCCAATTCTACAGGCGTATCGCGCCCAAAAATCGAGAGTAAAACTTTGAGCTTGTTTCGTTCCGGGCTAACTTCAATCACATCACCTTCAAAATCCTTAAACGGCCCGGAAAGTACCACAACGTGGTCTCCAGTAGACATCGATACTTTGACAACTGGTTCTGATTCCTGAGCGTTTCTGAAGATCCGTTCTACTTCCGAATGACTCAGAGGTAGCGGTTTGACGTGACCCCTGCCGCGCCCGTAGCGGCGTTTCTGCTCTGCCCCGACAAAATTAATTACATTCGGGGTATTCTTGATCACCTGCCACGTATCCTCGTCCATAAACATACGGATGAGTACGTAGCCGGGAAAGATTTTTTCATCTGACTGCCGCCTGGAACCGTCTTTGCCGACTTTGATCGCCGGAGTTTGCGGAATTTCTACTTGAACGATGCGATCGGCAACATCCAAAGTTTGAATCCGCTGATCCAAGTTTGCCTTCACCCGCTTCTCGCAGCCAGAGGCAACTTGAACAGCATACCAGCGAGCATCAATCTCCGGCACATCTGGCGATGCTCCCTGTCCCGTCGCTTCTGTGGAATACTCAGATTCTTCTGATGCAAAAGTCATGGCCCAAACACCTTTCCCGCGCCCCAGTTAAAGAAGTTATCCACCAAATAGATCAGGCTTGCTGAGAGGATTACCATCAAAAGCACGGCCAAAGACTCGCTGATTAGCTGCTGCCTGCTGGGCCAAACCACTTTGTCGAGTTCTTCTCTAGTTTCCTTAAAAAAACCCGCAGGATTAAACCCAGGCGCCGTCATTTCTTGAGTTTCTTGAGCTTCGTCTTTTTTCGCCACGATTCAATCCCCCTTGCGATTTTAGATTTTAGATTTTAGATTTTAGATGGTGTGAGTGGCCCGCGGCTCTCAGATTTTGTGACACTAACCACTTACGCCCAAGTCCCAAATCTCAAATCTAAAGCCACGACTTTTTTACAAGCCCAACCAATCAACGGCGTAAATGCCGATCGCCGAAACCGACGATCGAGAAGCGACACCGAGGATTTGTTGATGGCATTTTTTGCGAACCGCCCACAAAAATTAATTCTACCCGAAAGTTTGCGGTTTTGACTGTTGCCAGCCAATAATCCGGGCGCTTTCGGGCAGAATTTAAAGTTTGGTGATTCAGCGCGCCCTGGAGGACTTGAACCCCCGACATCAGGTTTTGGAGACCTGCGTTCTACCAACTGAACTAAGAGCGCACAGGTGAGGTTGCTGAAATTCGCTTAACCTCTAGATTTCTATTTTAACACAGTGCGCTCGTAAATGGGAAACTTTTTTTTAAATTTTTTAAATTTCCCATGAACCATGAACCAAGGGGAAGCTGGGTGCATTCCTACAGGGAGCGATCGAACCGCTGTTTGACGCGAGTAGCTTTGCCCACCCGATCGCGCAGGTAGTAAAGTTTTGCTCTGCGGACTTTCCCGCGGCGCATCACTTGGATCGTCGCGATGCGGGGCGAGTGAATCAAAAACACCCGTTCCACGCCGACGCCCTGAAACACGCGGCGGACGGTGATTGTTTCATTAATCCCGCCGTTACGCATGGCAATCACAGTCCCTTCGTAGGGCTGAACCCGTTCTTTGTTACCCTCTTTAATTCTTACGCCGACTCGCACTGTGTCGCCGACGTAAATTTCGGGAAGTTGTTTATTGAGTTCTTGCTTGACTCTATCTATTTCTGCCGTTTCGATAGAACGGATTATTTCTGCGCCTTTCATAAAAAAACTCGGTAAGTGGGACACTCAGTGGCTTGAGCCCTGAGAGGGAAACGACACGAGCGGTTTAAACCGCCTACCCCTTTCGGGGCTAGACAAGTAGAGGAATGGTACTTGTCTAATCCCTGTATTGCCGGGAGCGCCTTGCCATTCCAGTAATGTTAGCTTCGCCAATGTTTAGTGAGCTTTTTAGACTTGCAACACTGTCTCAGTGACCTTAAGACTGTTTAATTGCAAATGACAGAGCAGGAAACTAGCTACGCATTTCCAGGTGTCGTGACTCAAAAAACGTAGTCAGTTAAGACGCTTGGCTGGTCAGTACGGCTTGCGGGAATTGCTCTTGCAAGCCCCATCTCTTTTAGACCTGGGTTACTGACAATCCCTTATCATATATCGAACTACCAGTTTTATGTCAAAAAACTTCTATGTTAAATACCTCTGGGGTCGTATTTCTGCAACTAGGGGCAATGGCCGCACTCGCGTTGTACGTCGCCGCCAACTTGGGGGCCAACGATGTCGCTAACTCGATGGGGACATCCGTAGGCTCGAAGGCGCTAACGCTGCGGCAGGCAATAATTGTTGCAGGCATACTGGAATTTTCCGGCGCAGTGCTGTTCGGGCAAGGAGTTTCCGAAACTCTCGCAACAGGAGTTGTGAATGCACAAGTGTTCGCGGCCAAACCGCAAGTATTTTTAATCGGGATGGTGTCAGTGCTGATAGCTTGCGGGATATGGCTGCAAATCGCTACCAGTCGAGGTTTGCCGGTTTCTTCATCCCATGCAGTGGTGGGCGCGATCGCGGGTTTTAGCTGTGTTGCAGCCGGAATTAATGCAGTTGATTGGCGAACCATCGGCACCATCTCCCTAACTTGGGTGGCGACACCTGTTGCCAGCGGTGCTTTAGCGGCACTATTTTACAGTGTGGTGAAGTATTCGATTCTTGATCGGCCAGATCCTCTATCTCAAATGCGCGAGTGGATACCTTGGCTGAGTGCAGCAATGCTGAGCGTATTTGGGATAATTGTACTGCCGTCTGTTGTGGATGTTGCTTTGGTGCAGACAGGGGCGATCGCCGCCGCGCACGATCGATTTGGCTGGAATCTTCCAATTCACGATATTGTCATTGGCATCGGGAGTATGGGGGCGATCGCCTTGACACTCAATAGCTGGAACAAATTAGAATCAGTTGAGAAGGAAGAGGGTTCGGCAGCGGATTTTGTAACGGATGTAACGGATGTAACGGATGCAAGGAATAAGAAAGAGGGAATATTTTCCCAATCTCCCACTCTCCCCCTCTCCCCCTCTCCCCCTCCCCGCCACTCTCTCATCGAGCAACAAATGGCGAGATTTCAAGTCTTGAGCGCCTGTTTTGTAGCATTTTCCCACGGTTCCAACGACGTAGGAAATGCAGTTGCTCCCCTAGCTGCGATCGCCTACATCCGGCGCACAGGTTCCTTTCCCTCAGAGGATTTCAGCGTTCCCCTGTGGATTTTAGTCCTCGGAGGCGCAGGAATAGTCATCGGTTTAACCATCTGGGGCAAAAATGTAATTGCCACAGTCGGCGAAAAGATCATCGAACTCCAACCAAGTGGCGGATTTTGCGCGGAATTAGCCACAGCCACCACAGTCTTGCTAGCATCCCGCTTCGGTTTGCCAGTTTCCACATCCCACGCTTTAGTCGGTGCAGTCGTCGGAGTCGGGCTGATCAAAGCTTGGAAAACAGTACGCTTGGAAACTTTGCTGTCAATTGGTTCGGCTTGGCTGGTGACAATTCCGATCGCAGCAGGTTTGGGTGCTATCATCTTCAGCATCGCGCAATCAATCGATTTTAGATTTTAGATTTTAGATTTTAGATTGAAGAATTGGAGGTAGATGGGGATTTACTGTTGGGTGGGGGCGGGTTTACGATATGATTGGTCTTAGACCGAGATTGTGGGTAAAACCCGCCCCTACTGTCCACTGTCAACAGACTAATCTTTCTGATTGCCTCGGTTGGGATAAACTCGCGAAGGCAAAAGTTTCCAAGCCGCAGCATCTGCAGCCCAGTTGCGAAAAATCTTCACTGAAGCGAAAATTTTAGCGAAACGCCAATTATAGCCACGCTTCCAGTCAGCGGGCCACTGGGCGGTTTCGTCAGCGGCTTGCAAAGCTCTGACTTCGGCTTCGAGTGATGCGGCGTGGCGCTGCATGATGATTTCTAGTTGCAAAAAGTGTTCTTCGGGCGATCGCAATTTTTTGACATCCTAACTACAAGGGTAATAAGCTGTTGCGGCATTTCAATTGTATGTTAAAGGACAATCAAACTCTTGTGGGGAGTAGGGGTTGGGCGTTCCGCCCGCCCTGAATATACAATTTAAATGCGCGACAGCTTAGACATCTCCAGAAAAGCCAGCTTTGAACAGGCAAGATGCCTGTTCCACAATAATTATTGGAGATGGCTAATAGAAATTTCGCACATCAAACCTGGTTTCGATGCACAAGCACGCGGGCCGCTCAATCAATTAATTCCTCCTCCAAGCAATGCTTCAGCTTTTGAGCCAGCACCTCGACGCAGGGCTTTCTCAACATAGTCAGGTGATTCCCAGGAACTCTAATCACCTCTACTTTTTCCGTCGTTAATTCACTCCAGCCAAGAGTCGGATCATGATGATTCATGCTTAGCTTTTCCCTCGATCTAAACAGAGTAATTCGCTGCGGATAAATTTTCGGTACATAGCTGAGAGTTGCTTGACTATTAGCCTGAAATACAGTAAACATCGAAGGAATTGCCAGCTCGCGCCAGCTTCTTTCTTTTGACTCCTGAGATAGGATGCTAACCATAACAGCCTGTTTCCAATTCCAGCGATGCAAAAAATTAGCTACCCAATTAAGCATCTTATTTAATTTCGGAAATTTGGCAGCAATACCGCCACTTTGAACATTTTCCGCAGCAGCCACCAAGCGAAAATAATCAACTACAAAAGGCCAGATAGAGCGCGAAACAGTAGTCAGAATAAACTTGCAACCGTCCCAAAAAGAAGGTTTGTTAGCAGAAACCGGCGCTAAAGTATCCAGCACAGCAAGTAAAGCCACTTCATCCCCCGCTGCGAGCAACTGTTGAGCCATCTCAAAAGCAACCAAACCTCCAAAAGACCAACCTCCTAAAAAATAAGGCCCTTTTGGTTGAACGGTACGCAAGGCTGCGATGTAGTCAGCCGCCATGTCTTCAATGCTAGTTAACGGAGAACTTTCGCCGTCAATACCCTTTGGTTGCAGCCCATAAAACGGTTGATTTTCTCCTAGCCCAAAGGCTAACTCGACATAAGGAAACACGACGCCAAAGATGGGATGAACGCAGAAGAACGGGGGATTTTTACCGCGAGGCTTAATAGCTACTAAAGGCGACCATTCCAGAGAATTTGTTTCTGAAGATAGCGAATCTGCTAAACCTTCAATTGTCGGATTTAAAAAAAGAGCAGACAGCGGCAATTCGCGCTGAAATTGCTGGTTAATCTCATTGATGAGGCGGATTGCCAGCAGGGAATCTCCACCCAAATCGAAGAAGTTATCGCGAATGCCAACGCACTCTGCGTTGAGGATGGTGCCCCAAATTTTGGCGAGGGTTGACTCGGTTGGCGTGCGAGGTGCAAGGCAGCTTCGATCTATTGAATTGCTTGTTAGATTCCCCGGTGCAGGTAGGCGCATGCGGTCGATTTTGCCATTGGGAGTTAGGGGCAGAAAATCCATCGCCACAAAAGCACTGGGAATCATGTAATTGGGCAGTTGTTGTTTGAGGAAATTGCGTATTTCCCCGGAATTAAACGTCTGATTGTGATTGGGGACGACATAAGCAACTAGGCGTTTGTTGCCCGACAAATCATCCACAGCAACCGCCGCTGTTTCTTTGACTGCTGGATGCTGAACCAGCAGCGCTTCAATTTCGCCCAATTCTATTCGATAACCGCGAATTTTTACCTGTTCGTCAGTGCGGCCTAAAAACTCAATATTGCCGTCGGGAAAATAGCGCGCTAAGTCACCAGTTTTATAAATTCGTTCTCCTGCTTTCTGGCTCAACGGATTAGCAATAAATCGCTGGGCGGTTAATTCGGGGCGGTTCAGGTAGCCTCGCGCTAATCCGCTGCCACCGATGTACAATTCACCGGGAATTCCAACGGGTACAGGCTGTAAATTTTTATCTAAAATATAGAGTTGAGTGTTAGCTATTGGGCGGCCGATGGGCGGTTTTTTGGAATCGCCAATTTCGGCCAAACTTGACCAGACTGTCGCTTCTGTAGGGCCGTAAGCGTTAAAAAATCTGCGCCTGGAAGCCCAGCGTTTAACAATATCCGGGGAACAGGATTCGCCAGCACAAATGATTGTTTGCAGTGCGGGAAGTTCGGCGTTTGGAAGGACAGCTAGCAGCGAGGGCGGGAGGGTAGCGTGGGTAATAGCATTGTCCTGCAAAAATTGGATTAATGTTTGTCCGGGCAACAAAGATTCTTTCTTGGCACAGTAAAGTGTTGCTCCGGTTCCTAAGGCCATGACAATCTCAAAGATTGAGGCATCAAAACTCATGGAGGCGAATTGCAAAATGCGGTGATTTGAGTTTAAGTTAAATGCTTCTATTTGAGCTATGGCTAAGTTGTAGAGGCCCCGATGTTCGATTAAAACGCCTTTGGGTTTTCCGGTTGAACCAGATGTGTAAATGACGTAGGCTAGGTTTTTTGGTAGGATATTTGTAGTTGGGTTTTCTGGTCTTTGTCGGGCGATAATTTCTCTGTCGGAGTCCAAACACACTACAGAAAAAACTCCGTAATTTTCCGGCTGCGTCAAGTTTTTTGCTAAGTGCTGCTGAGTTACCAAAATCGACACCTGAGCATCTTCTAACATGAAGTTAAGGCGCTCTTGAGGATAAGTTGGATCTAAAGGCAGGTAGGCTGCGCCTGCTTTGATAATGCCTAGCAATCCGACGATCGCATCTAAGGAACGTTCTACACAAAGGCCCACTAAAACTTCTGGTGCTGCTCCCAATTGCTGCAAGTAACGTGCAAGTTGATTGGCTCGGCTGTTGAGTTGGCGGTAGGTTAACTGCTGGTTTTCAAAGACGGCGGCGACAGCATGGGGGGATCGCGCGACTTGCTCTTCAAATAGCTGATGGAAACACTGGTTTTGCGGATAATCTCTCTGAGTGTCATTCCAATCGATTAATAATTGCTGGTATTCTGGCGCTGTCAGCAAAGCGAAGTCGCTGAGGTGCTGTTTGGAATTGGCAACAATGGCTTCGAGCAGCGTTTGGAAATGTCCCGCCATGCGCGCAATTGTGCCGCTATCAAATAAATCTGTGCTGTAGATAAATTGCCCTTGAATACTTCCTGCATTTTCCCACAAGTGGCACTCTAAATCTAGCTTGGCGGTTCCTGCGTCAAAGTCGATCGCCTCGAAAGCGATTCCCGGCAATTCTAGCGCTGCTATAGGAGTGTTTTGCAGGCTGAAACTGTGTTGAAATAGGGGGTTGCGGCTCAACTCGCGATCGGGGTGCATTTCCTCAACCAACTTCTCGAAGGGCAAATCTTGGTGGGCGTAGGCTGCCATTGCGACGTTTTTTACCCGATGCAATAGTTCCCGAAAAGTTGGGTTTCCTGATAAATCTGCACGCAGCACTAAACTGTTGACAAAAAAACCGATTAATGCTTCTATTTCGCTCAGGTTGCGATTGGCGATCGGCGTTCCTACTGCAATATCTACTTGTCCTGTATAGCGGTACAGCAAAGTTTGAAAAGCAGCTAGTAGAGTGATAAATAAAGTCGCGCTTTCTTGCTGGCTCAATGACTTTAGCGCCTCGCTCAAAGCAGGTGATAGTGTTATAAATTGTTTAGCGCCTCGATAGGATGGAACGGCTGGTCTTTGCCTGTCTGTTGGTAGATTGAGTGTGGTAATTCCGTTTAACTGCTGCCGCCAATAAGCTAATTGGGTTTCTAATACTTCGCCCTGCAACCATTGGTGCTGCCACTCTGCAAAGTCGGCGTACTGCACGGGCAGTGCTGGTAAGTGCGAGATCCCATTTTTTACAAATGCTGTGTAGAGCGTTCCCAGCTCTCGAATTAGCACTCCAATCGACCAACCATCAGCCACAATATGATGTAAATTCAGCAACAATATATGTTCTGTTTCACTGAGTTGTAACAGCGTTACTTTGAATAACGGCCCGGAGGCTAAATCGAAAGGGCATTGCGCTGCATCGGTTGCGAGTTGCAGCGCTGCGGTTTCCTGCTGAGTTGGCGAGAGATTTTGTAAGTCGATTGTGGGGAGGGATACGGTTAAAATGGGAGCAATAATTTGTACGAGTTCCCCTTCCAAAAGCGTAAAAGTGGTGCGTAAAGTTTCGTGCCGCTGCACAATTTCATTAAAGGTTTGCTCTAAAGATCTTAAGTTGAGCGAACCAGTTAAGCGGAGCGCTGTTGAAACATTATAGAAAGGATTACCCGGTGCTAATTGATTGAGGAACCACAGTCGCTGCTGAGCAAACGATGCTGGAAATACAAAAACTTCTGTTTCTTGCTGCATATTTATCTAAATTGCATCCTGTTCAACAGCCATCCTTTTCATTTACTTTTTCGATTCAACATCTTGCCCAAGCCAAAAACCATCTTAAAATTATCTGCGTTTATCAGCGTTAATCTGCCCTTCATCTGCGGTTGCTCTATCAATCAAAAATTCATGCAATAGGTCCATTAAAAGATGATAGCTTCCGCCGCCGACTATCGCGGGAAATCGGCACTAAAGCCGGAGCATCACTTTTAGCATTCTTATCTTTCAAACTCTCAACAATCTTAGATAATTCTGAAATTGTCGGCGCTTCAAAAACGCGGCGCAAAGGCAACTCTACCCCGAAAGCATCTCGCACTCTAGAAACAAGCTGAGTCGCCAGCAGCGAATGGCCTCCCAATTCAAAGAAATTGTCCCGGATACCCACTCGCTTTATCCCCAAAACCTCAACCCAAATTTTCACTAAAACTTCCTCAATAGAAGTCTGAGGCGCAACATAACCGCCAGCCCCTTCCAACTTAATCGGCTCCGGTGCAGGCAAAGCGAGCCGATCGGCCTTTCCGTTAGCCGTCACCGGTAGCGACTCCAGCACCACAAAAGCCGACGGAACCATATATTCCGGCAGTTTTTCTGCTAGATAAGCCTGCAACTGTGGCACTAATTTACGCGCTGCTTTAGCTTGTAAGGGATTGTTAGCATAAGAGCGCCAAGGACGCAAGTTATCGCTTCTAGTTTCGCGCACAAAATCTCTAGTTTCGCCCCGTGCAAACACTACATCGTAGCGCCCTTGACTGTCGGAATTAGACCAACTAATATTAACATTATACGGAACTCCCAAAGCATACCACGCTTCGGGATCTACTCCTAAATCCTCGACTTTTTCCACAGCTTTCTGCAACTGACCTGCAGTTGAAAATTTATCGACAACAGACAGCAACTCTGCCACCTTAACTGCTGCCGTTACCCGCGCATTAGGCACATTAGAAATTCTTAAAACATCGAGTTGATTTTCCAATAATATTTGTTGCACCTTGGTAACAGTCAGCTTCTGATTTTCATCCAACCAATCCAGGCGCTTTTCTGCGCCCCGCTCCCCTTTTTGCGATGATTGGGGGCTTGCTATTTCAGACGCAATATGTAAAATAGCATTGTACCGAAAATCAGTTAACTCATTGTGGTAACTACCCCGACTTAATTGAATCTCTACGCCGCCAATCTGCGGAAAGCGGTGCTTTAATGCGCTAAAAAAATCTGGTTCAATAACTAATTCTGTTTCTTGAAAAATTTGCATTTGTACTCGCTGCTGCAACTGTTCGCCCGCGAGAGAAGGTTCGGCTTGATACAGTTGTACCGAAGCGTGAAAAGCTGCCAGCAACGGCAAGCTGCGCACATCTCCGATGAATATAAAGCCGCCGGGAGCAGTTGCTTTCACCGCACCTTCTAGCACCTGCACGAGATAGTCGATAGTCGGGAAATATTGCACGACCGAGTTGAGAATTACTGCGTCAAAAGCTGCTGTCTCTACTCCTTCAAAGTCAGTCGCCATTTTCTGAAGCAGCGTTACATTAGCTAACTCTTGATTTGCCAAGTGCTGCCGAATATAGTTGAGCGAAATAGGTGAAAAGTCTGTGGCGTAATATTGAGTGCAGCGAGAGGCAATTTGGAACAGCAACAAACCTGTGCCGCAGCCAATTTCTAACACTCGGCTAGGCTGCAAAGCTAAAATTTGGGCGGCTTGATTGTTCGCCCAGTCGCGCATCTGTTCTGCTGGGATTGGCTGATTAGTATAACTGCTATTCCAGCCGACAATATTAAAAGTTGGATCTGAGTCAACAGCAGGTTGATTGTAAGTTTCATTGTAGAGCATTTGCCACTGCAAAACCTGTTCATCTTGCAATTGCATTATTTGGCTTTTTTCGCGGGCAACGCTATATTCAGGATTCAGGGCAATATAAGCTACTAAACGTTTATCTCCCTGTCCATCTTCCGAAGCTATTGCTACAGTTTGCTGCACGGCCGGATGTTGAGTTAATACTGTCTCGATTTCTCCTAATTCGATGCGGAAACCGCGAATTTTTACTTGTTCGTCAATGCGTCCTAAAAATTCAAGGTTGCGATCGCCTCTGTAGCGCACTAAGTCGCCGGTTTTGTAAATTCGCTCTCCTGAATTTGGTTTAAACTCAGATGTTGCACCATTATCTCGAACAGGCAAGATGCCTGTTCCACAAGAGATGTGTTTTATTGTGGAACAGGCATCTTGCCTGTTCCTAAACAAGTCATTGAGAATGGTGTCTGAATTGGGTTTAAAAGGATTGGAAATAAATCGTTCTGCGGTTAAATCTGGGCGGTTGAGGTAGCCGCGAGCGAGTCCGTTTCCGCCGATGTACAATTCGCCAACAACCCCCATTGGTACGGGCTGCAAATATTTGTCTAATATGTAGATTTGAGTGTTAGCAATGGGGCGGCCAATTGTCGGGGCGATGTCTGTTTGCTCTGTTACAGGAATATAACCGGAAGTTGTGACGACGGTGTTCTCGGTTGGGCCGTAATTATTTACTAGCTTAAATGGATGGGATTTTAAAGGATGTTGTTGCAGTTTTTCGCCGCCTGCGAGCAAGATTCGCAACGCTGTTGTTTGGGGCCAATCTAATAGCAAAACTTTCTCGGCTAAAGGTGTTGGCAAAAAGCTAATTGTAATTGCTTTTGATACTAACCAGCTTTGCAGTTTTTCAGGATCTCGCCTGATGTCATCTTCGGGAAAGTAGATGCTAGCTCCCGCGGCGAGATAAGGCCAAATTTCCCACCCGCAAGCATCAAAGCCGATCGCAGCAATTTGCGTTGCTCGATCGCCCGCTGACACCCCAAACTCTCTTTGATGCCAAAAAACGAGATTTAACAAGCTCCCGTGCTCAATTTCCACTCCTTTCGGCTTTCCCGTGGAACCGGAGGTGTAAATCGCGTAAACCAGATTTTCGACTGTGACTGCGCTGGTGGGATTGTCTGCGATTTCTTGGGAAATCATCTCCCAGTCAGTGTCTAGAAAAACAACCCTTGGATGGTGAATTTTATCATCTGACTGTGTTTCTAAATTTTGCACTTCGCCATCATCCACCAGGGAATAAATTCCCTGGCTCATAGCTGAAGTCGGCTGAAGCCGACTGGAAACTTGTCCTCCTTCAGTCGTCTTTAGACGACTTTCGCTATTAGACAGGGAATTTATTCCCTGGCGGGTAAGCAATACTGACTGTGTTTCTAAATTTTGCACTTCGCCATCATCCACCAGGGAATAAATTCCCTGGCGGGTAAGCAATACTGACACTTGAGCATCTTTTAGCATAAAGCTCGATCGCTCAGCAGGATAACTCGGATCTAAAATTAAGTAAGCTCCTCCCGCTTTCAGGATACCCAACATCCCCACAATCAGATCGAGCGATCGCCCGCAGCAAAGCCCGACTAAAACTTCCGCCCCAACCCCCATTTTTTGCAGATAACGTGCTAGTTGGTTGCTGCGGAGATTTAACTCTCGATAGGTGACTCGCTCCTCTCCAAATACCAGCGCTACCGCATCCGGTGTTTGCTCGGCGTGTAGTTCAAAGAGCTGATGGATGCACAAATCTTGCGGATAATCCGCCTGAGTGTTGTTGCATTCAACTAACAGATGATAGCGCTCTTTTGCGCTCAAATATGGCAAGTTTGCTATGCGCTGTTCGGGATTTGTGACAATGCTTTCTAACAGCGTTTGAAAATGCCCGATCATGCGGGTAATCGTAGCTTCATCAAATAAATCGGCGCTGTAAATAACCATGCCACTGGTGCCCTCGGAGCTATCAACCCACAGCTTATTGCTGGGCGATTGGTTGCTTCCCGAACTGTTGGGCGATCGCTCCCACAAATGAAACTCCAAATCAAACCGCGCTGTACCCACATCTAACTGCTGCGGGCTGAGTGTTAATTCTGGCAATTCTAACTGATTCCCCGGCGCGTTTTGCAGCGCAAACGCCACCTGAAATAAGGGATTTTGGTTCAACGCGCGATCGGGGTGCAGTTCTTC
Source organism: Microcoleus sp. S13_C3 (assembly GCF_036700905.1). Classification (NCBI taxonomy): domain Bacteria; kingdom Bacillati; phylum Cyanobacteriota; class Cyanophyceae; order Oscillatoriales; family Microcoleaceae; genus Microcoleus; species Microcoleus sp. S13_C3. Next base: position 19,589 of record NZ_JAUBPT010000065.1, read on the forward strand.
TACTAACTTCTCAAACGGCAAATCTTGGTGAGCGTAAGCTCCTAATGCTACCTCTTTGACTCGGTTTAAAAGTTCCCGAAAAGTTGGATTTCCCGACAAATCTGTACGCAACACCAAACTATTGACAAAAAAACCGATTAATGCTTCAATTTCACTGCGGTTGCGATTGGCGATCGGCGAACCTACAACAATATCTTCTTGCTGCGCGTAATGGTAAAGCAACGTTTTAAAAGCTGCCAGCATTGTCATAAACAGCGTCACTCCTTCGCGCTGGCTCAACGTTTCTAAAGCCTCGCTCAGTTGTTTTGACAGTTGCAAAAATTGCCTTTTGCCTCGGTAACTTTGAATTGCTGGTCTGGGGCGATCCGCAGGCAAATTTAACATAGAAATGCCGTTTAACTGCTGCCGCCAGTAAGCAAGTTGCGTTTCTAAAACTTCCCCTTGCAGCCATTCGCGCTGCCATTTTGCAAAATCCGCGTACTGGATCGACAAAGCCGGTAAAGGCGAAGGTCTTTCGCTAGCAAAGGCCGTGTAAAGTGCGCCTAATTCCTGAATTAGCACTCCGATAGACCAACCATCGGAGACAATGTGGTGCATATTCAGCATTAGTAAATATTCGGCATCATCTAACTGCAATAATGTGACTCGCAGCAACAAGTCATTGGACAAATTGAAAGAGCGTTGAGCTTCCTGGGCCGTGAGCCTGTTTGCTTCAGTTTGTCGAGATTCCTTTGGCAAGTTTCGCAAGTCCACTACATTAATCGGGAGGTGGAAAGCAGCAGCTATTCTCTGAACGGGTTGCCCCGACACTACTGCTAAGGTCGTGCGTAAAGCTTCGTGGCGGCGCACAATTTCATTGAAGGTTTGTTGCAGCGCCACAAAATTGAGCGCACCTGTCAAACGCAAGGCTGCGGGAACATTATAGAAGGGATTGTTCGGGACTAATTGGTCGAGAAACCACAAGCGCTGCTGTGCAAAAGAAAGCGGTAGATTTCCGTCCCGCCCCATAGGAACAATCGGTGTAGGAGTGAAACTAGAAGTACGATTAGCTGCTTTTAAAAATGAAATAATTTCGGCTTTTTTTTGAGAAATTTCGGCGCGCAGTTCGGGTGTAATAATTCCTTCGGGAGCATTGCAGCGCAGGATCTCGCCCTCAACAAAAATATTAATATCTAGACTGCGAAGGTAAGATAAAAACTCAACTAACTCCACCGTGACAGAATCTCTGGAATTTGGCGATGAACTCGATATTTTTGGATCGGGCATTTTGAGTCATCCTGTGATCTCGATTCCGGTTGCACCGGAATCATTGTTGACTGTTGACTGTTGACTGTTGACTGTTGACTGTTGACTGTTGACTGTTGACTAATGACTGTAGAAGGAGGGGTCAAAAAAATGAAAATTGCGCGAATTATTTGTTGGCAGCTTGATTCGACTTTACGCCCGACTATCGAAGCGCGGATTTGATATCATTCCGGCAGTAAGGCCGGAATTGATATGATTACTTTTGCAAATCAATAAATTAAATTCCACCAGCGCACAAATTAAGAGCTTAACTTACCACTTGCTTACTTTGGCCTAACCTGAGTATGATCCTGTTTGAATTCGCAACCCAAATTCTACCCAAGGTTTCAGCTTATGCCGTTCATGCCCTTCAATTTCCTGTTCCTATGGCTGGTGGGACTGCTGTCGATCGGGGTACTTGGCGGAGGTATATACATTCTCTATGAATGGTACATCGGCGCACTTGTAGGGATTTCTTACTTAGTCAGCGGAGTGTTGATGGTTCTTTGGTCTGTTGGCGGTCGCTTTATCAGTTTGCCGCTGTTCCGCCGCCCCGGTGCTGACGAACCCAAGCCGACGCGGACGGGTACGGTTCAGCGGGTAGAGAGGCCTGATGGCACTATTTTACAAGTTGAATTCTACGGCCCAGAGGACGGACAGCCGATTATCCTCTCCCACGGTTGGGGGCCGAACAGTATGGTTTGGTATTACGCGAAACGGCAACTAAGCGATCGCTTCCGAGTGATTGTTTGGGATCTTCCAGGTTTGGGAAAATCCACTCGACCAAAAAACGGCGACTACTCCCTAGAAAAATTTGCCCGCGATCTCGAAGCCGTCATTGCCATAGCAGGAAATAAACCTGTTATCCTACTCGGACACAGCATGGGCGGCATGATTTCTCTAACATTCAGTCGGCTTTTTCCAGAACTTCTCGGTAGTCGAGTAGCTGGTTTAATTCTGGTAGATACGACTTATACTAATCCCGTCAAAACCGCTATTTTTAGCGGTTTATTACGCGCTTTGCAAAAGCCGCTGCTTCAACCTCTGCTCTACCTCACCATAGCTCTTGAACCGATTATGTGGGGGATGACTTGGCTGAGCTATCTCAATGGTTCACTGTACATCAGTGTAGAAGTATCAGGATTTAAAGGCACTGAAACGCGCGGTCAATTAGATTTCTCAGCTTTCTTATCAGCCTTGGGTTCTCCTGGCGTTCTCGCTCGCGGCACACTGGGAATGCTCAAATTTGACGAAACAAAAACTTTGCCATCAATTGACATTCCTGTGTTGGTGATCTGCGGCGATTCAGATATCGCCACTACCCCCCCAGCTAGCCTGCGAATGAAAACAGAATTACCTCAAGCAGAGCTAGTTACTATACAGAAAGGAGGACACATGGCATTAATCGAGCATAACCAAAAGTTTGCCGAAGCTGTCAGGGCATTCTGCACTGAAATTTCGTGACTAAAAATGTGAGCTAAAATCCTGTAGGTTCTGTTAAGCCCGATCCCCCCTAGCCCCCCTTAATAAGGGGGGGACAAGAGCATTCAAAGTCCCCCTTTTTAAGGGGGATTTAGGGGGATCTGCGAGCAATTAACCGTGTTAACCCAAGCGTATGGAGTTAAAATCCTGTAGGTTCTGGCTGTGCCGGCCTTAAAATTCGGCGTTGCACAATTTGATGATGATTCTTGTCTGGTGTCCCGCCTGCTGTGAAAATACACGCCTTCGGGCGGGACGCCGGGTGCATCTCACTTTTGCAGATACATCAAGCTGAAAGTTGACCATTAAGATAAGCATAAGATAAGCACAGCGAAGAGAAAAGATAAAGGAAACACTCTCCATATTCCACGCTCGCCCCGATAGTTTCACCCAAGCGTCCAATTCGTTTAATCGTTGATTCATTAACCCGAAAAGTAGCGATCGCCCCTTCAGCATTAAACTGAAACACGAGGGAGACAGTTGTTGCGCCATCCGTCAAAGTAGCGCGATCGCTGGAGCCACCGCCACCGCCCTATGGGTTCGAGCGTTGCAGGATTATTTTAGTTCAGTTGCAACCCCATTTTAGTCCGCACAAACCCTCTGGCGGCGAGAGAGATGCGCTCTTCCAAATACTGCGATCGCTGTGATCGCCACCACACAATTTAGAAGAGCGTATGCGACAGGGGACACCCCAGTTAAGTAATTGGACAGAATTAATTACACACTGATTTTTTGCTGATTCTTTACTAGACAAGGCTTGTAGCCCAAATTTTTGTGTAATTAATTGTGTCCTACTACTTATAAATAGTTCCCACAGGTTCCCCGAACCATGAAAAAGCGCCACTAGCAAAATACTGCCTTTAGTGCTGTTGTAAATCCAGGTATATATAAAAGCATCTGCCACGATGGTGATAAACCAGACGAAAGGAAACTCAGACATCGGGTGGCCTACCAAAAAGACAAGCGGTAAATGCCATAAACCCCACAATATGCCCACAATGAGAGTAGCAATCAGAGCGTTATATCGTTTCTGCAAATGTGGTAATGCAAAGCCACGCCACCCAATTTCTTCGCAGGTATTGGCGAGGAAATTTACTCCCAAACCGAAAATAACATAGGGAGATAGAGTGACTGGTGGCGTTATGATAGTTACGGTCAAGCCCAATAATTTCGTTACGGCTTGCGCCACAATCAGCAAAATTGCAGACCCCAGCACCGCTACGATGTACCAGATTAGGCTAACCCGCCATCGGATTAGTCCCTTGTTCAAATCCCGAATCCCTGTTTTACCATGCGTCACCTGTGACACAATCATAGCCGCAAGTGCAGGGCCAATGGCATAAAAGATGGAAAGAAGTTGGAAGTAAGGACGGTTAAATGGGGCAATGCCTCGCGAGGCTAAGACTACTGATATCATGCCAAGCCATGAGATCCCAAAAGCCAAGATATAGAACCAAGCAATCGGATATTTTCTCATTTTTCATTCTCTCCTTTGACGTAGATCGCTCTATCGATAGATTGCATCATCGATCGTGGCTCGGAAAAACTCGCCCTCCGACTCAAACCGATCGGAGCCAAAGTACCATCCAATCCGTAGCCGAGTTGGAATGGTGTAGCCGCAAAATGTGCCCTCTTCCTCTAAAATTCCACCGAAGTCCACATCATGAAACTCAGCACCTTCTAGACAGCCCCAGCGTGGTAACTTGAAGGTCTTGAGACGACCTGTTCGATCGATCGTGAAATCTAGTTCGGCTCGCTCGCCTTGCACTACAAAACTGGAATGCAAATTGGAGTCTAGATTCGATGACTCTGTGCTTGTCCATAAAACGTCATCGCCACAGAACACAGATGGTAAACACACTGACTCTGATTGGAGGCGACCAATAGAAGACCGCGTAATATCAGCACCACTCGCCGTCATGACAGGGAATAATCCCAACAGCTTCCACTGCATCGCACCGATGCCGTCGATGATGCGATCCGAGCCGACAATTGGCAAGAAGCTATTCATCCATGCTGTAGCACTCCAAATCAGTCCATGTTCCCAGCAAATGACTTGCTCGGCTTTGAATGGAATCCAACTCTTCAGTTTGATTTCGCCGTGCATCTTCAAGCGAACCGCAGAAGCGAGCTTTGTTCCAGGTGCGATCGTATGGTCGAGATACCGTCTGGCCGCTTCTGGCAAGTGAGTGAAGTCATCTAAGTGGAATACACGCTCCTGAGATGTGGCTGAATTCCATAGCGTATTAAGAGAAATTTGTTTGGTCATTACTGCCTCCAGTGTTTTGATTTTGATGTTTGTTTCGATTGCAGTCCATCAAGACGCGAACTCATAGTGAATCTCTGTAGTTCTTCCTTTAAAATAAAGCCGAGTGCCTTCTGGATACTCCCATCCCACCTCGCCTTCTAAAGGAATCAGCATCCCATTACGAACTGAATATTCCCAGAATCGACCGCCCCAAGGCATCGCAGTCAGCTTGTCACGATAACGAGCCTCAGTCCGAAACGTATTGATCGTTCCTTCAGCATTAAACTGAAATACGACGGAGACAGTTGTTGCGCCATCCGTCAAAGTAGCGCGGGCGGAGGTGTCATTAATCGCCTCCCAGCGCACACCTTGACTGGGTAATAGTGCAGTGGGATACCAAGGAGCCTCAGCAAAGAACCGCAATAATTCACCTTGGTTCGCTTCAGGCGTACTGGGTATTTTTGCAACGGTAAAAAGACCGAGTAATGAGGCGTGTAAGCTGCCTTCTCCTAAGAGATAGGTATCATGAACAAAGGCATTAACTCCTGGAGCCATCTGGATGCGTGCATCCCAATCAAAACCCAGACGTTGAGTAATCACAAATTGAGTGGCCGTAAACGGACTCCACTTGTTCTCAGTTTCACTCATATTGAACAGTCCCTGCTGAGAGAGTTTGACCGCCGCCACGATCGCTTGTCCGTCCTTAATTACTGTCCGAAAAAATCGCTGTACGGGTTCTGGCAAGCCTTAAATCTCTTTTTGGTCGTAGATTTTGCGCTTAATTGTTCGCCGTCCATTTGTTAATTTTGCTAGTAGGCGATCGGTATCTGACTCCCAGCGATAGCTACCATAAATGGCAGCAATTCCAAAGCTGACTATGATTAAAACACCAATAATTGCAATCCACTTAATCCACATGATACTTACCTATGTTTGTTAATTCAGAAGTTGATAGATTGTGACGATCGGAACGATCGCTACAATAGCTGTATAGATTGAAAACGTGTACTTAGATAGCCAATTAGGAAGATAAATCGCAAAATTGTCCTTTGTTGAATTTGAATACTTCCGTGCAATCAGAGTTAATGGGCAGACGAAGCGAAAGGTTAGTAAAATTATACCTTCTAGAGATACAAATCCATAACCAATCCAGAGCCAGATATCGAGTTTATTGGCGATCGCGGCATACAGCATATAGAAAATCACAACATTGAAGAATATCCATATCAACGTGTGAATGCTTTTAATCAAAGTCAGTTTAGTTTCACCGTCCATATACTTTCTCCATTTTGGGCGTTAAATTGCGCCAAAGAATAGAAGCTGTTCCGACCGTTCCTGCGACGAGCAATCCAAAATCTTCTTTAATCCCAAAATTCAAAGCCGCTGAGGTTCCGACAATCGACCATAAAACTGGAATAATCAATAAACTTAACGGAACTTTTTTGTCCGTCCAGAGCAGCAAGCCGAACGTGAAAATGGTGGTTGGACAAGGTACGCCGAACGTTGGCGATGATGGAAAAGTTTGTCCCAAAGCGTAGCCAATTATCGGGTAAATCACCAGTGCATAAGCAATAAATATCGCGCCGAGAATGCCGTGAAATCTCCGACTAGCACGAAAACTTAAACGATTTATTGCCACGCCTTCGTATAAAAATAACAAGCATTGAAAAATGAATAATGCACCGAACAGATAGGCAGGTGGACTGATTGCTGTAAAGAAAATTAAATGATAAACAATCCCTGCCCATAGCCAGAGCAATCCAAGTAATCCTGAAATGATTTTGTTTCTAAACGGTTTGCGACTTACCGCCATGAAAATCACTGCAACCGCTACTAAAATCAGTACAAACTGAATCGGATATGTAGTTTGATTGTAATTATCAAAAACCTGAAAAAATTGTTCGGTGGTAAAGGGGATTCCAAGTTGTTTGCCGATCGGATGAGATATCTGTGAATTACTCATATTTTCCTCGCAGTTAACTGTTTCCAATTTCCCTTCCACAGTCATTAGTGACAAGTTAAGGTGATGGGTAAATTGTCAAGGGGGTATTTACATTGGTTAAAAAATAGATGAAACTCAGAATAGGCAAGTAGTTGAGCAATTATGACCAGCCATGACCAAGACCAGAACTACCAATCGGGACCACGCGAAAAAGAAACAACGACCACTGATAGAGGATGAAGTAATTGCCCAGCAACTAGAAGCATTACTGACACCAGCCATGCTTTGGGAGGAAAATTCCTACCGTCAGCTAAAACTTCGAGACCGAATTCTCAACTTGCCATTGATGATGGCTGCGGTCTTAACCTTACTATGGCGAGATGTGGCAGGGGTAAGAGAGCTGACCCGAATGTTAACGAGAGACGGCTTTCTGTGGTGTAATCCCACTAAAGTCAGCCAACAAGCACTCTCGATCGAGATTTTTGACCTTTCCTGCTGAGCTGTTTGAACAAGTATTTAAGGATTTATTACCGCGTTTAAGAACAAATTGGCAGAGGAGAAATCAACGAACCTTACCAGAAAGTATTCAGTTTACATTAACAAGATTTGAGCAGATTTGGATTATAGATAGTTCAATATTAGAGGCATTATTTCGGAAATTATCAAACTTAGAGTCAGCTAAAATAGGACAATTGGCGGGGAAAATAAGTACAGTAATTGATCTAGTAACTAGATTGCCAGTCGAAATTTGGTTTACCGAAAATGCGAAAGAATCGGATGTAAAACTTGAAGAGAATATCCTCAATCTAGTCAGGAAAAATACGTTATTACTATTATATAGAGGCTTTTATCACTTTAATTCTTGGTTAAGATTAATTGAGCAAAAGGTTAACTTTATTACCCGAATAAAGAAAGGAGCCGCCATCAAAGTAGATGAAGTATTTACCGATAGTTATGGACTGCGAGACCGTAAGATACGTTTGGGGTCTGGAACAAAGAAAACTCCGTTTATTACCTTACGTTTGATTGAAGTTCGTTCAGAAAAAACCTGGCATTCTTATTTAACAAGTGTGCTAGAGCCAGAAAAATTACCCCCTTATGTAGTAGCAGATTTGTATCGAAGACGTTGGCGGATTGAAGAAGCTTTTAATATTGTAAAAAGGCTGTTAGATTTAAGCTATTTATGGACGGGTTCAATCAATGGGATTAAATTACAGATTTGGGCAACTTGGTTATTTTATGCAGTTTTAGTAGATTTAGGTGATGCGGTAGCTGATGAACTAGCTCTACCTTTTGAGCAGATTTCTTTAGAAATGATTTATCGCGGTCTTTATCATTTTACTATAGCTCATCATAAAGGTAAAGCAACAGATCCAATCAAGTATTTTGCTGACCCCCAAAATCGAGATTTAGGCATTATTAAACAGCAGCGAAAACCGAATGTTAAGTTAATTATTGCCCATTTTCCTGAAAAGCAACGAGGGTCTGACCAATTCTTTTTTAAGAACTCTCCGAAAGCCTCTTGACAAAAGACTTACAGCCTTAACTTGTCACCAATGTTCCACAGTAGCAGTCCGCCTAATACTGTCCAGGTAAGCATCTGCCAGATTTCAACCAGAGAACCAAAACCGATCGTAGTTTCGATCGCATCACGAATCTCATCAAATGCAGCGTGATAAACAGTTACAACAGCAAGGCTTTGGGTGACTGTCCAAATGTAGGCATAAATCATCGCGTGCATCATGCTAGGAATTAAAGTGATTGCAAGCATAATGGCTATTGAAGTACCCATATTATCAGTAAGTTTTTCAGCCACGCCCATTCCAACAAGCGTAGGTAAATGCCATGCCCACCAAATAAATCCATGAAGCAGCAGCGCTGTTCTTAATCTGTATCGTTTTACCAAGTGCGGTAGCATATAGCCGCGCCAACCAAACTCTTCGCCAAAGGCTGGAATCAAGGTAGCGAGAAAACGAAGTAGAAAATTTCCGAGAATCTCTGGAACGATAACTGCTTTAGGAATACTCCGCATTCCTAAGACTAATTCGAGGATTGTAGGAACAACCCAGACAAAGATAGCTATTGTAAAAACGGCTAAATAGTGTTTGGATTTACCCCAATTCCAACCAGCTTTTGAAAACCCATCATGGAATATATATCGACCCGCGATATAAGTAGCAACTGCGACCATAATCATAGGTAATGAGCTTAAGGCATAGCGCATAAACGGCGTCTCTGCCCACAGCACATACGCAATTTGAAATGGCCAAGATATCGCCACGACAATCAATAGATATATTCTCAGCGAGAAAGGTTTCTGGGGATTTTTAATTCTTGAACTTTACCTCCGATATTTTTGGCCGTTGTCTTCGTCAGAACCTTATTCACCCTGATTAACATTTATGCCGCCCTACTCACTAAGTAGCTATTTGGGGTTTTTCTCTACCAAATTGCCACAGCAAGATGATACCCAAGCTCAACAGATTGACTAGGAAAACTACTAACCCTCCGAAAAAGGGAATTAGTGTCATAACTGTCAGGATCGCCAAACCCACCAAGAACTGCTGCTGTAAAGACCAATTACCATTACCGAATAGGCGTTGACCGACAAAAAGTGCTACGCCTAATGATCCGACTAGAGCAGTAATCACCGCAGTCAGACTCAGGAGTGGAATAAGAGGAATACCAATGAGGGTAATCGCTAAAAACACGGTAGCAAAGACAAAGGAAACGATCGCCCCCATTCCCCATAGAGCAGTCAAACCGGGGTGTTGACCCAATTTTGTCGCCAAATTTGGCAGGAACTGTGGGCTAGTCTGTAAGATGATCAGTCCGAGAATAGCTGCTACTACAGCGGAACAAGTTCTAAAAATGGTACTGAAGAAATAGTACGCGAAGAAGCTACTTCTGCCTCGATCGGAGCCATACATCATGCCATGTCGATCGCTGAATGTAGCGCGTTCACCACCAATAATCCCACCTGGTTCCTGTACGATTTTGCCGCCAAATGAGTAAGCATCCCCTTCTACCCGCGCTCCTTTTTGCAGGATGACATCTCCGCCAAACGCGATCGCAGTATCCACAACTTTGGCATTAGGGGATACCGTAACACTCCCGCCAAAAGCAAGGGCATTTTCGACAACTTGGTTCTCTGGTACGGTGACGCTTCCACCAAAGCGGATGAGGTTGGTATTGTTGATATTGATATCAGTCTGCGCCAGGGCATTGCCGGCAAATATTAAGCAAATGGTAGCTATAAAAGCCAGAATTAATTGTTGCCATTTCATAGATTTCATCCTCGTCAACAACAAGAAAATTAACTATCTCTCATGATAGGGAACAAAAATGAAGAAACTGTGAGGAAGGTTTGAATGAGATGACTTATAATCGACCAAATCATCCAAGAGATTAAGTATGCAAGTCCGAAATAGGTTAGTAATTCTTTCACTTGAAAGTATTGCTTATAGATTAATAATTACAGAAAGAATGGCTCGTCAAAAATGTCATAATGAGTCATAATTATTTCTCCAAGCTTAGTCTGCTTACTTGTCGATTAAACTTGACCCACTATAACTAACTCTACTAACTCACTATGTCCAGTTAATTATTATTAAGTCTGTTTTATTATTTTTATGGCAAAGACAAAAGTGCGAGATCCCTTTTTGCGAATGTGCGATCGCACTCCCCAGCAGCGATCAAGCAAATCCCTAATAACTTCGAGATTTCTATCCAAGTGAAAATGTATAATCTGGAGCTGGGGGGGTGACAAAGAGGTCTAGGAGATAGACCGAATAAGGGTTGCAGCCCGCATACCTTGTTGATAAAAGCGACGTTTATTTCGAGTTAACTTCATTAACTGTTCCACCTCCAAAGAATATTGTCCCTTGATAATTAACCCACTTTTCTCCATCTAAGCCAACACCAAATGTACTCCGTCTTCGATATCTTTTTCTAGGTTCTTGACGCCGACATACATATTTTCCTACCTGCTTTTTCCGAAGTTCAGTTCCTTCAAATATTGCCGAACTGTAGGCGAGTGTCATCAGCAGAATTATGTTAATCAGTCGGTTGCCTTTTAAGCTAGTTCCTTCCAGATCGTAGCCTCCTGTTTTACAATCTCTAAACATTTCTTCAATGCCCATCCGTTGCTTGTAAGCATCGATAGCTGCCGATAATGAACCTAAATCTGTGAGAATAAACCATGCTTCATCAACCTTCCATGCTCCATAGTTTCTTTTCCATTTACAAGCAACATCAAACCCAGTGGCAGGCCGAGTTTTCCTCACTCTTTTACCTTGAAAATATAAAGAGGTTCCTGGTACTATTCCTAATTCATCTAATCGCTGCCAAACTAAATGCTCTGTTTCGATTAAGATGATTCCTCTTCAGTCTTAAGCAAAAAGACACACCCTTTGACTTCAGCCAGTTTCCTAAATCTACCGAACAAAATTCACGGTCTCCTAAAACAATGACTTTATATTCTGAAAACAATGGTAAAACTTGCTGTAGATTTGTAGTTTGTTCCTCGAAGTTGCTGCTGCCCAATTTGGGCAACAATGACCAGTATAATGGAATTGCTCTTCGCTCCCAGATTAAGCTAACCATGAACAGATTAATACAGCCCCATTGACTGCGGTCGATTGCGATTGATAAGCGAGTACCAACACGGCAATAAGTGGTCAACCAATAAGTAATTAATGGGAACCAAATTAATTCGATTGTTAAGTGAGGTAAATCTAAAAATCTTTGTAATTTACGTCGCCGACTTTCGGCTGTAATTAGACAGGGAAATACTCGGGAGAGCCGCTCTAATCTCACTTGTTTTTCTGATTGCATCAAGGATAGCAAAATTGTCATCACCAAAAACTGAGATGGCGTCAGGTGTTTTTGTAAATGAGTCTGGTAGAATCTTGGTATCATTATTTTTTTGGATAGGCAAGCGTGTAACAACTCTGCTGCCTATCTTTTTTTACCACAAGTTGGCTCAATCCTTACTAACTATGGGTTTGGGGCGGGTCGTCACCCCCCCAGAATCTGGAGATGATGGTAATTGATTCAATGTCAGATTTCCGCCGCCTTCAATAACAGCGATCGTATCAAAGTTACTGATTGATGGCAGTCCATTTATATAGTTCCTAAAGCCCTTCGTTTGGATAGCTAAATCTCGACCATTGTTAATGGAAAACACCGAGAATATATCTAAGTAAGAATTTGATAGTGTGAAAGATCCTGCTAGCTGAATAGTATCCTGACCTTGATTAAAGTTCCGAATTGTAGCAAAACCCGGCCCGATATAAAACTGTGTCGATCCTAGTGGCGATCCCCTACGGCTTATGTTCTCCTTACCAAGCGCAAATGTATCGCGGCCGCTACCGCCAATGAGAATATCGAATTCATTACTGCCATCACTTTCATAAACTCGACTGTTTCCCAAGCCATTACCTGTAGCTAAACCTACTTCAACTGCAATTAATTCAACTTTCCCCACCCCGGAACCGGTGAGGATGTCATTCCCAGAACTTCCGACAAAAGTCGCAGACCGGCTTGGCTCGTTTTTCCCAAAATTGAAGTAGTGTTCCGACCAGTTTTCAAGGTTCCAGAATTGACAAATGGCACAATATCGGGGTTTTTCTGTAAGTATTCTGTTTCAAAAAATGAAGTTCCAAAACGACCTTCTTTTACCCCGAATTGAATGAAGTGCTGGTAGCCTGATTTGAAAGTTCCGTTCTGAATAAACGGCAGTAAATCTCGGTTATTTGCTAGATAAAACGTTTCGTCATACTCAGGCGATACGGGGGTGCGGCCTTCTTCGTAGCCAAATTTGATAAAGTGGTCTAGTCCGGTTGCAAAAGGCGCGTTTGGGTTGCTAGGAGTGCGGACTAAGGCAGCGATGTTTGGGTTGCCAGCAAGGTAAGTAGCTTCGTCAAAATACCGCGATACTTTGGTTAAGCCGGCGGTTTGACCAAATTTTTCAAAATGTTCTCTTCCAGATTTGATGCTTCCTGCGTCAATGGCTGGTTTCAGCCACGGATATTGGGTGAGGTAGTATTTTTCGTCAAAAATTGCGTAATTCATGGTTGCTTTCTTAAAAAAAGTAAAGTACAGTCGCGAAAGGCGAGTTGTTGGCATCGGCCAGTGCGATCGCAGATTTTGTTGAATGTGCGATCGTACTCCCAGCAGCGATCGGGCAAATCCTGAATAGCTTCGAGATTTCTACGTAAGTAAACCTGTTAAACGAGATCCTGGTGATAGATTCAAACTGAGATTTCCGCCACCTTCAATAACAGCAATTGTATCAAATGGACTGGTTGAGGGAACAGAAACTCCATTCTCAAACGTGGGAAAGCCTTTCCTTTGGATAGCTAAATCTCGATTATTGTTGATGGGAAACACCAATAACTGATCTGAGGAACCCACTAATAACTCGATGCTATCCTGACCTTTGGTAAAGTTCCGAATTGTAGCAAAACCCGGCCCGATGTAGAACTGTGCTGCACGGAATGGCACATTACGGGCGAAGTCTTGATAGTTGCCCAACACAAATTTATCACGACCGATACCACCAATGAGAGTATCAAATTCATTGCTGCCATCACTTTCATACAATCGGGCACCGTAATGAGGTTCTACACCTACTTCAACTCCAATTAATTCGGCATTCCCCACCCCGGAACCAGTTATAATGTCATTGCCCGAAGTTCCAACAAAAGTCGCAGAGCGGCTTGGATCGGAACTTCCGAACTTGAAGTAGTGTTCGCGACCAGTTTTTAAGGCTCCAGAGTTGACAAACGGCACAATATCGCGGTTTTTCTGTAAGTATTCCGATTCAAAAAATGAAGTTCCAAACCGACCGTCTTTGATTCCGAATTGAATGAAGTGCTGGTAGCCATTTTTAAAAGTTCCATTCTGAATAAACGGCAGTAAATCTCGGTTATTTGCTACATAAAAGGCTTCGTCATACTCAGGCGATACTTGGCTGCGACCCTGTTCGTAACCGTATTGGATAAAGTGGTCTAGTCCGGTCGCAAAGGGCGCGTTTGGGTTGACTGTGCGGACGAAGGGTGCTATCTCTGGATTGTCGGCAAGGTAGGTAGATTCGTCAAAATAACGCGATACTTTAGTTAGGCCGGCGGCTTGACCGTATTTTTGAAAGTGTTCTAGTCCAGATTTGATAACTCCTGCATCAATGGCTGGTTTCACCCAAGGATATTGCGAAAGGTAGTATTGTTCGTCAAAGATATCGTAATTCATCGTTGTTCCTTGAAGAGAGTATGGTGCGATCGGACATCTTGCACCATTTGCACGAACAGCCTTTCAGACCTGCTAAGCTAAGTTCAATTTTATTGTGGGGTTGACCAAAAAATCATCCCCTAAAAGGCTGATTGATTCTTGTGCAAGATTTGCTAGCCGAGGAAAGTGATAACCGCTGGAGGATTAAAGGAATTTATCATCCCAATTTCTTGCAGATTTAGATTTGCTCCCCCTGAATTATGGCAATTGTATATGTTAATAATTGTTTCATTATCTTACTAAATTCTGTTGGCTACAGTTTCTTATTTTGTTAATAACTATTTTTGAACTTCCTGAATGCTTTGCTGGACTAATTTACTTAGCCAATCTAAATTTTCCAGCATGGGGAAATGACATATTACTTTCATAGGTTTTCAGGCAACCAACGGGACACAAATCAAGTATATCTATATTTATATCGGGCTAATGTCTTTGAACCCCACAGAAAAATTACAATGACAGCGGCGATCGCAATTATTGAATAGTGAACATCAGGATAATCAAATAGCGGATTGTAGTTTTGGTCTTTTGGAAATAAAATCCTCCCAATATTAGCCATGCTATGAAAAAGTATGCACGCAGAAACACTCTTTCCAGTGTTGTTATAAAGCCAGACAATGAGTATTCGCAGACAAACAGTACCAAGAGTTCCCCATACTACCCATCTCAAATCGCGACCCTGTTGAATCATTGACGGGTAATGCAATATTGCCCACACCAAGCCCACAATGATGGCGGTTGTTAGTGCAGACCATCGTTCTTGCAGAGCATCAACGGCATATCCCGACCAGCCGACTTCTTCACCTGTAGCAAGGAGGAAGAAGGCAACAGACATTACCACGTTCTTTAGAAACGGAATTTCCACTCCTATAGGAAGTGGCAGTCTAAACAAGTGCATTACTCCATATATCAATAAATATATTATTGGCATCAAGAAAATAAGAGGCAAATACCAGATTTTTTGCCTGATTTTTGAAAAATCGAAAATTCTTTTCAGCAGTTTCTTAACGCCACCATGCCCTTCTTCTTTATAAACAAGGATACAGGCAGCTATTAACGGTATAAAGGCGCCTATAAAGTCAGTAACAGGAACATCCAGCGGAAGTCCTTTAACTTTAACCACTGTTCCAATTACCCATAATGGAATAGCAAGAGCAAAAACCAGTAGAAAGAATTTTAACGGTGATTTATTTGATGATGTGGTTGTATACATAATTGTAATTTATTAAAAGTCGTTTTATACTGATTATTTGTAGCGACCTGCAATGCTCATTGCTCAAACCTGCAATCAAGACATTTTCAAACCAGGATTATTGGCAACTATATTTTTTTAACCTAGGATTAAATGCGACCTTCCTAATTTTTTAATTTTAATTCATTTTGACTTCATATTTCTACTCCTTAAGACTTATCTGTCAACAAAGCTTTTTAATTATATCGACAGCATTCATCCCCGTCCATGTACTCATGGGCGGGGATGAATGCTGGCTTTTGATAAAATAATTTCTTTTGGATTGTGAAATTGACGTGAGAGTGAATAGATAATTTGGCTTTTCTAATACTCTGAGCCATTAGAACGCGCCAGAAGCATCAAACGTGCAATTCCATTTACTACGCCCAAAACCGCACACACACTCAGCCAAAGCATCAGATCCAGCATAGATCGAAACAGCAGTACATATCCAAAGAATCGATCCGACACCAATGCGAATAGCCAAGGCAATACGAGTAGGAAAAACGCTGGCAAGAATGTGCAGCCAATCCCTAACCAGACACGCCACAATGGAATTCTACGAATCGCCTGTCTCCATTGTGGTAAGTAAAGCAAACTGCGGATTGCCAGCATTACACCTATAAACATCAGCAGTGCGATCCCTATACCCCACAATGTAATTGAGAATCCACCTGTGGCAGGCTGCCCATCCTTTAGTAATTGAATCAGTCCAATTTTGATTTGCGGAAATGCCGCAGTTAACGGCGACGCATTGATGTTGTAAAGTAGCGCAATTCCATATTTTTCCTTGGGCAACAGCACAACATCCGTATAGAACGTAGACAAATTTCCACTGTGTTCGATCGCTGGTTCACCGTTCTCGCTGCCCTTAAACCAACCCATGCCATAGGAACTACCGATGGTTTTGGGTGGAGTGTGCATCAGCGCCACACTACTTTCAGAAAGCAATGTTGTCTCTTTAAATTGTCCACTGTTGGTTTGGAAGATTAGATAATTTGCCATGTCCTCTGCGGTTGAAATGACACCGCTACTGCCGCTCGGATAACGAGACATTTCTGGATATGCGAAGGGCAGTCCAAATGCCATCAGATGTCCTTGTGCCATGTTGGTAGCACCTTGGAATGCGTCAGCACTTGTAGTTGCACTGAACGTCCGCGACATCTGAAGAGGTGTAAAAATATGCGTTTGTAAGTAGGCTGAGAATGGCTGTTGACTCACCACTTCAACCACTCGCGCCAACACTTCGTAATTGGGATTGAAATAGTTAAACTGAGCGCCCGGTAACGCAACGGGACTTGCTTGATTGAGGCTAGTAACGCGATCGCGAATTGTTTTTGCTTGGGGAAGCTGCAACTCAGGAAAGCCTACGTCAGATAAACCACTCACTTGATTGAGGAGATGACGAATGGTTATTTTGGCAGCGATCGCTGGATCCGCCAAGGTAAATTCTGGTAGATAAGTTTGCACGGGTGAATCCAGATTAATTTGTCCCGCTTCAACTAGCTGCATCACTGCAACTGCGGTAAACGATTTGCCCAACGAACCAATCAAGAATTGGGTCTGTGCTGTAACAGGGCGATCGTTATTTGCTGTACTGTATCCCTTAACGTGCAGCACTTGGTTATTGTGAGTAATGGCGACTGCCAAACCAGGAATGTGATGAGTCTTCAGTTGAGTTGTGATGAAGCGATCGATCCTATCATCCAAGTCCAGTTGGTTTGCACTGCCCTTGATGTTGAATGTGATGACAATCAACACACTCAGGAATATCAAAATGAGGCGGAAAAGTTGGTTCATTGGGTTAGATTATGTGAATTTTCATAAAGCATAATTCGCCATAAAATGAACACGATCAAAACAGCCTTTTCTGCTTCTAAGATTAGTTTGTTCGGCTCTAATAGTCCAGAACTACGTCATTTTGTATTTAGCTAGAATTACACTGTATCTCTACATACCGAACCATTCTGAGATTTCTGGTTTACTAAAAACATTAAGCTGTTTGATGACTTCACGCCCGAATTCAATCCAGCTCGTTCATCTAAATAAGCCTTACTCCTGATCGGAATGGATCGCTCTCTTTTTCGGCGTTTCTACAATCACAGAAATCACGATCAAACTTAGCCCAATGATTTTAATCAAGGCGTTGACTGCGTGTGCATACTCCCATTGATCCCGATACCGCGTCCAATCGGCTGGAATGGGATTCGTCCCCCATTGGGCGAACTCAGCATTCATTGGCGCAACAAACACGATCCAACTCACAAACGCCAGCACTAAGAGAATAGCCCCGCCCAACGTCCAGTAAAAAGTTGAACCATGTTTGCGAACAAGAAATGCCAGCACGATTGCTGTCAAAATCGCTGTAACTTCAAAAACTGCGCCGACTGAGCCAAACAATTTATACACATTTTCAAAGACCGTCACTCTCACCCAAAGTTGCTGGTCAAACTGCATTCTTTGCGGCAACTCTAGCAAATGTGTCATAGACAAACTCAGACTAAATGAAGCCAGCATCAGTGTTATGAATCGCCACGCTCGTATAAATGTCATGTTGCTCTGCCCTAAAGCATATATATATCTCGGAAACTTATGTTAGACAAATAATGAAATGCTGCGTAACTATCGGAGGGCATAACTAAAGGAGCTGATGGGTTTGAAATTTCTAACTAGCAACCTCATAGATACTCTAACTCTATAGAACCCATTTGACATCTTAGGGAGAGGCTGCAAGCCTCTTCTACTTTTGCCGAGTTTTGGGTAACTTAATAATGAAGAGGAGCGAGTTTAAAGTATGTGACTAGGTTGAAGCGAATTAAATAAATTAAAGCATCGCTTTAATTTGAAATAAGCAAACTGTTTCTAACCAAAAAATTGCCGTCGGGTGTGATTGGCCGTCCTTCTCCATCTAAAATCAGTCGTAAATTACGTTGACTTTCGCAGTCACCGACTCGTTGAATCTAGCGTTGATATTTAGATAAACGACCACCCTGAATCACCGGATCGATCGACTTTCGGGCTGATGCCATCACGAGGCATTCACCCGGCGCAACCTGTAGTGCTTTAATTGACCGCGACATCCGTTGTCCGCGCCCCGGTGGAAGGAATGTTCGGCTGCTGGGCAAACAGTGAAGCGTAACCGGTATAGGGTTTAAGGGGCAAGATTTCACAGGTGAGAATCCCTTCTTTCACCATCGGTAGCTTATTGACTTCTTGGGTGACAGATTCTACACTTTCGCCTTCCCAGAGCATGACAGCACCGCCCCTATCGGCAATGTAATACATCTGGCGAATTTGCTCTGAAGCGTAAAACTCCCAAGCCTGAGCAGCTTCTAGAGTAACAAAGGGCAAAGCTTGCTCTACTGGTGTTCCTGGCTTGATACGAACAATAACTAAAACTTGCATAATGCGATTAGTTCTACTTAGCGCGACCTGAAATGGTCGTTTAGTATGCGGAACCGCCTCCGCTAAGGGAGTCACACCCCTTACCCTCACGTAAAAGACTCTCAAGAGTCCGGTCACGGCCCAGTAGGCAACGAAACAGTCGGAGTGCAGACTCGCGTTGGTAACGGAAACCGCCAGCCTAAGACGGACAAGTGCTAGAGGGAGTTCCCTAATGGTGAACGAAAGTGAACTATCGTTTAAACTGCGTTATACGAAAAAGAGCCAAACTAGGCTGATAGGCTTTGACCAAAAGGTAAATGGATAGGATTTATAGTTTAGGTTTCTATAAATCGTGTGAACAGAACCTCCATCGCAGAATAGATAGCACCTAAAAGGGGACAGACAACTAAACGGTACAACAGGGTAAACCCTACAGAGTCTAGGAGAGGTCGAATACTCTTAGTAAGTCTGAGGCAACAAAGACCGAACTCTTTGGAGGGCAAAGGATGGAAGAAAAAGCGAATGCGGGTCTGCAATGGATTCGATAGGGGTTGTAACATTACTTCTAACCGAAAGGGAAGCAAACTTCTTCTGGGTCTTATACGAAAGAAACAAAAACCTGGGAATCAAATCTGAGGACAAGTTAGATGGTGTCAGCAATGGCAACAAACGGACTGAAGAAACAGCTAGAGAACTGGAACCAGATTAACTGGAGAAAAGTTATCAAAACTGTTAGAAACCTACGCCAACGAATCTTTCGTGCGAGAAAGCTTGGTGATTTTCGTAAGTTGAGAAGCTTACAGAAGTTGATAAAAAAGAGTTACGCCAATCTACTATTGTCAGTTCGGCGTATTACCCAGACCAACCAGGGCAAGGCAACGGCAGGCATTGATAAAGAAGTTATCAATACCCCAGAGCAGCGGGTAATTCTGGTAAAAAACTGGGAAGGGGGAAACCTCAAACCAACTAAAAGGGTAGAAATACCCAAACCAAATGGCAAAAAACGACCGCTCGGAATCCCGACCGTGCGCGACAGAATCGAACAGGCAATAGTAAAGAATTCACTAGAACCCGAATGGGAAGCTGTATTCGAGCAAAACTCGTATGGTTTCCGACCGGGAAGAAGCTGTCTTGACGCAATAGAACAAGGTTTCAACCTGTTTTCAAGATGGCACAAATGGGTTCTAGAAGCTGATATCAAAGGCTTTTTCGACAACATCGCCCATGAATCCATTCTGACTAAGATGGGAAAATTTCCAAATCGAGAACTCATCAAAGGATGGTTAAAAGCGGGTTTTGTGTTCCAAGGAAATCTTAATCCAACGGAACAAGGCACACCACAAGGAGGGGTAATTTCCCCTTTGTTAGCCAATATAGGATTGCATGGTTTAGAAAACTTTATAAAGACCATCAACCCTAAACTTGGTGTGGTACGGTATGCCGATGATTTTATCGTCACGGCTAGAGACAAAGAAAGTCTTGAAACCGCCCAAGACCTGATTAAAGCATGGATGTCAAAACGAGGTCTAGAACTCAGCCCTGAGAAGACGCTAGTAACGTCAATCGAAGATGGCTTCGACTTTCTTGGGTACAACTTCCGACACTACGATGGGAAACTACTAATAAAGCCATCCAAGAAGAAGGTACTTGCCTTCTGCAAACGGATTGGTAAAGAGGTTAGAAACCTTAATGGTGCAGAACAAGAAGTTTTAATCAAAAAGCTGAATCCTATTCTCAGGGGTTTTGCCAACTACTACAAAGGTGTAGTTAGCAAAGAAACCTACGGCTATATCTCACACCGAGTATGGCAATACCTTTGGCGTTGGGCTAAGCGTAGACATCCCAACAAAAACACAAAGTGGATTCGCAAGCGTTACTTTAAAACCATTAAAGGCAACAGATGGACATTCGCTTGTATAATAAACGACCGCCGAGGGAAGGAGAAAAACCTTACTCTATACCAGATAGCGAAAACGACCATCGAGCGCCATATAAAGGTGAAAGGAGAAGCAAGTCCCGATGACCCTTCATTAAAAGAGTATTGGGAAAAACGCCATCAAAAACACGGGTTATCTCGCTTCGAGAAAGGTTCTAAGCTCTACAAAATAGCGTCAAACCAAAAATGGAAATGTCCCTCGTGTGGCGAACCTTTATTCAATGGAGAGGAAATCGACATCCATCACATAGTACCTGTTGCAGAAGGCGGAACAGACGACATGGAAAACCTTCAACACTTACACACAGCGTGTCATAAGCAGGTACATAAAACCCAAGTTAAATCTCGCTTGAAGTAAGGCTTGAGCCGTGTGAGTGCGAAAGTCTCACGCACGGTTCCTAGGGGAGGGGAGAGAGGTGACTCTCGAACCTTACCCGACAAGGACACTGCTTCGATCGTCACAATTCCACCCTCAATCGCTTCAATCTGCACCCTAAAGCCATTCCTGCTAACGTCTAACCCTCTAGCCAGTTGACGACTGGTCATGAACCGGCTCCATGTATAGCCTTGCCCACGCGATGATTCCGTTGCGTAGGCCAGCAACGACAACACCACGCATATTCAGTGCCGATCCGGACGTGCGCGTACCTTGCCAGTGCCATTGGGCCCAGGCGAGGTCATCGTGGATCGTCGAAGCGACCAAAGTTGCACGTAAATCTGGAAGCTGGGCAAACAAGCCAGTCCAGTTCTCCCGGACTTGGGCTAGTCCGGTGAAGGCACTCTCAGGATGCAGCGGTTGTTCACCCTGGTAATCATTGGTGAAGCAGCTCACGAACGCATCAACGTCGTGTGCGTTGATGGCATCAGACATTCGTTGCAGCACTGTTGGCGTTTCATGTTGGGCTGGCGTGCTCATGTTTCCTGTTGTGTTAGGCATATTTCAATCAAGGATTGTAGAAGCGTTCACGTTGGCGTAGCCTACCGGAGGTAATCGTCGATTCTCCTGGCAGCACTTGGAGCGCTTTGCCTCCGCCAGATGGAACGGCAATGCTCTTCAAAATGGTTTTCATGAATCATCCTTAGATGGATTAGTTGTGTAGTAAAAACTTTTTTAGTGTCGAACTTTGTCTCGTGTTTGCCCCAGGAGTATGGTGTCCAACCTTGCTGTATGCCTTTCCTGGTTCGTTTCAAGCGATCGCGATAGAAACTGCAAAACTCGTCGGTTGAACTTTTCGGGATTCTCGATGAACATGAAATGTCCCCCACCTTCAGCCTCCTCAAAGATTTCCAACTCAGAGTCAGGAATGCTTTGATTTATCCAGACTTGCGATGTCCACGGAACCAGACTTTTTCTGCCACCAATAATCAGAGTTGGCTGACGAATTCTGACAATTTGATCGCGCCAGTCCGTATGAAGATGGTTGTATAGCAGAGTGGCAGCGATCGCGCGCGGACAGCGAAGGTTGCACTCGACAATCCACTCAAACTGTTCTTTTGACATTGCTGGCGTGACCATTGAAGTCAGAATGTTTCGAGTCAATTCCTCGGCGTTGCCGTTCTCCAGGGTATGTATTACTGCATTGAGTTGTTCAGCAGTAAAAATTGCCCCGGATTCAGCTATTTCTTGAACGTTCCAATGCGATCGCAATATTCCTAGTGGAGATTGATCGACCAACACTAACCGATCGATTTCATCCAACCCAAATAAATCGAGATAGCTCCAGATGAGGGCACATCCCATCGAGTGACCGAGCAGATGCGGCTTTTCAAGTTGCAGAACAGCGATTAATTCCTGGAGGTCTTTGGATAAGCGAGCAATGCGATACCCAAAAGAGACTTTCTCCGACTCACCATGTCCCCGCCAATCAACAGCTATCACCTGATAATGTTCGGCAAAGGCGGGAATTTGATATTTGAATTGTTCCGCCGACTGCGACCAACCGTGAAGCATCACGAGCGGCTTGCCCTTACCTGCACTGATGTAGCTCAATTCAGCACCATCAGACGTTTTGAAGAGTTTCCTTTGCATATTTTCCTTACTGATGACTTCCACACGCAGAGACAAGATTTTGCGAAGATTGATGAGCGATCAATGTGAAATGTGCAGCTTTAATTAAATCGGTGGCTTTCTCAGCGATCGCGATCGTCGGCGCGTTAGTATTTCCCGTAGTCAGAGTTGGCATAATTGAGGCATCGACGACCCTCAACCCCTCAACCCCATGTACCCGCAGTTCGGGGTCTACCACCGCCATTGAATCAGTACCCATTTTGCAAGTGCCGACCGGATGGTACATCGTATCGCAAGCGTCTCGGATGTAAGCGGAGAGCGCTTCATCGCTCTGCAGATCGATACCAGGAGCCAGTTCCTCCCCTTGAAACTCATCAAAGGCACTTGTCTCAAAGATTTGGCGGAGTAGTTTAAGCCCTGCGACTAGAGCGTCGGTACAGTATTAGAAGTTGACAAAAAAAGAGATATATGAATCTACCCCGTCAAGGAATTCAACTCTA
>NZ_JAUBPT010000066.1:0-8880 GCF_036700905.1 Microcoleus sp. S13_C3
AGCGGATTTTCTAAATAAAGCCTGATTTACTAAAGCTTTACTAAACGACTTAGGAATGAGAATTAAATAACTTCCACAAGTTTGTGGGATGGGCGTCCCGCCCGTCCAAAAAGGACGGGCGGGACGCCCATCCCACAATAAAAATTAAAATTGTAAGTTATTTAATTCGCGATCCTTACGCAGATCCACTACTTTTGCCAAAAAAGCCCACATTTACCCTATCGCCGCAGTTTTCCCTTGCACCGCAGCGCTAAATATTAATGATTATTCAGCCTCGCAAATAATTTTCCACACAGGCCTTGACATCCACAGAAGCGCGTGTCATGATTAAGTTGAGGAATAAGTCAACATAGGTGAAAACTATGGCAAGGCAAGCAAAACAATCATCTCAAGTCAAAAGTTCCAGCAGCCAAGCAGCCTCCAATACTCGCACCAAATTTACCCTCTACAATTTTGCCGGAAACGCAAAGGCATTCTATCTAGTCGATCGCATAAATTTAGAAAGAACACCAGGCGATATCCCAGAAAAATCCGTCGCTCACAGCATCATCATCATCGACCGTTCCGGCTCAATGTATTATGACTTAGAACCGCTGAAAGAAACCCTAATTAAGCTTTTGACCTTAGACGAATACAACAATTACCAGCTAAGTGTCAGCCTGATTTCCTACGCTAGCAATGGGGACGTAATTTGTCACTTCCAGCGAATTCCCATTCAAGAAGTGCTGAAATTTGACTCTCAATACATTAAAGAAATTCAAAAAATCCACACGGCTGGCAGTACCTGCATATCGCAGTCGATGCAACTCGCTAAATCTCTGGTTAAGGCGGGAGAAATGACAGCGATTAATTTGCACACAGACGGCTATGCAAATGACCCCAGTGCCAATTCGGAAGCTGCAAAACTAGGGGAAATTTGCGAAGAAATAAAAGACATGGATGTGTTTGCCAACACGATATCCTATGCCTCTGCTGACTTCAAAATTCTCTCCAAGATCGCCAACACATTATCGGGAAATTGCATCCGCGCTGGCGAAGTCAAAATGGTTTATGATGCTCTTTACGACAGCACAAAACTGTTAGGCAGTTCCGTTGCACCGCCGCTGGAAGAACCGTTAATTAAGGAATATGATTATCAAGTTTTTGTTTCCAAAAGCGGCAAGAAAATCAACGGTTCATCGAGCACGCTGAAAATCTGCGGGCTGAAAGCAGACGATCGCGGACTGTTTTACAAATATCAGAAAGTCGCCAAAGATGAGTATGACAAGCTAGATGTTCCCGTTGCTCAAACTGATGAGTCGGTGTTTGCTTTTGCGAAAGCTAACCTCGCTGACGGCAATTTAAATACGGCTAAGTATGCGCTGGTGAGTACCTTCGACGCTACTTTGACGGAAAAACACGCGAAAGCTTTGACAAATGCCCAAATAGCCGAGTTTACGGAAGATTTGGAAGAGGCTGTTTTTGCGGCTGATGTGTTGAAAAATCATGAAATTGGCGATCGGGTAAAAGTCAGCGATCAAATTTCCCTGCTGGAGTTAATCAAGATATTGGAGGAAAACAGCAACACCATCATCATCAACTTGAAACACTTGCAAGAAAATTATCAGCGAAAAGGTTTGAAGCGCATTGAAGGAAAGCGAGACGAAAACGGCAACCTTGTCAAGCCTTGGCTGAAAACAGAATTCTTAGATGGTGGCGAATACGTGCAAATGGGTTCATTTGCCATCAATCAAAATACCGCTACCATCAATATGCTGATTACCCGAAAAGCTAAGCTGGTAAAAGTTGAGGATGAAACTTTAATCGCAGAAGTGGCGGGAATTCTAGTTACAGACCTCAATACTTTCAACAATTATACCATTGTCAGCGACGGCGAAGTTAATATTAAGTCGCTGCGAACCAAAATCAGCAGCAAACCAGTGTTTGATTGGCTCAAAAAATGCGGTGTCCTTGAAAAAGACGGTTCGCCCGTGCAAGAATTTGACTTCCGTTCAGAGTACGATATTAAGTTAGAGACTTTGCCCCTCGTGCCTTTTGACGGGCGTTACGGCAGCCTTGAGGGAGTGTTTGAGGAACTCGCAGAAATCAAAATTCTCTCTAGCATTCTCTCGGCTCATTTGAAGGAGGAATCTGAGGCTTACACAGCGGAACAATTGGAAGAATTGAAACAGCATTATCTGTCCAAAAACCTTTACATCAACTTTCCGACGACGACGGAATACACAGATTTAAAAAGTGCGATCGCCAACGGTTCAGTAGATTCGCGAGTCAGCTACAAAATCGACATCGGCAGCAAAAACATCCTCAACTTCGGCAAATTGCACTCGGCCAACAAATTTCTCGATCGCCTTTATGAAGTTTACCACAAAAACACGGGCGAAAAGCTAGCAAAACCGACATTTGACATCACCTTAGATGAGCCTGTTGTCTTCGCACACAAAACGCTGTCATCCCGAACAAAAATCACCAAAGTTGACGACTTGATGAAACAGATTTTCGATGAGTTTTTGGGGTTGGAGGATAACGGAATTGTTAGCGCTACTTTAGCAAAAGTGGGTGCAGATAGTTTGCTGCGCCTTTTGCAAGCGAAATGGCAGGGAGAAGATGTCAAGCGAGACGAATTTGTCGCTGCTTTAGCTAATGCGAATGAGCGACTAGAAGCTTATGCCGAAAAAGTCTACAGGGAAAAAGTTTCACCGCTAGTTTTCTATATCGGTTCTACCGGACTTATCCCGGATGAAATGGAGGCAAAAGCGGCGACTGCTGAGGAAATTAATTCTAAATACGGCAACTTGCAATTTTCTAAAGATGAGCAAGAGGGGATGTTTTTTGAAGTGGGCGACTGCATTATTAGCGTGTATGCTAAGAATGAGTATTTCACGGTAGGAAAGTAGCAATTAGGGTGAATGTGTAAGGTTTGTAGTGAAGACTGAAGTCATCCTAAAAATCAGAGGACTTCAGTCCTCACTACAAACACTTTTTATTACGGGTAATTCACCAGATTTGACAGGATATCATGTCCGGTCAATTACCCTGATTCCTGTAGGGGCGGGTTCACCAACAATATTTGCTAAAAACCGACAATCTCAAAAACCCGCCCCGGCCTATGTATTATGCGCGATCGATCGGACATGGTATAATTTAAAACGGAATTTCCTCATCTTCATCTTCCACAGTCTTAGCCGTCATCCGCCAACTGGTAATATACTCAATTTGCACATCAATTTTGTTAATAGCTTCCCCTAACCGCTTTTGGATGTATTGAGTCAGCGTCACCATAAAATCTAACTCAACTCCCACAGATAGCGCAAGTTTTGCCAAGCTAGCAAAATCTACCTTCAAAATCGAGGAACTGGATAACTTAAAATCGGAAGTATTTTTCTTATTTTGCACCAACATTGCTTTTTTGATGCGCTCTTTCAGATGCTCAACTTCTGAATCCAGTAATTTCCATTCAGGCAAAATTTCTTGATACCTTTTCCCCAATGCTGTTAAATCCTCACTCTCCGGTTCCGGCGCAATTTTTTTAGTAGATTTCCGCCGTTGCTGTACATTAGAATTTAACCGCCAACTAGCAATATCCTCAACTTCCAAAGATGGATGAGCGATGAGTTGGCCTAACTGTTTTTGAATTTCTTTCGTCAGCGTCACCGGAAAATTCAACTCAATTCCCTCAGTTTGCGTCAGTCTGGCCAGCGTCATAAAATCAACTTTCATCGTTATCGAACTGGAAAGCTCAAAATAAGAACTGTCTTTGAGCTTTTGGGCCAGCATCCCTGCTTTAATGCGTTCTTTCACTTCAGCGATTTCTGAATCTAGCGGCTTCCACCGAGATTCTATTTTCTGATATTTTTCGCCCAATGCTGTCAAGTTTTCCGTTGCGGGTTCGGGGTAACATTGGGCAAGGATTTCTAGCAGGCGGCGATGCACTCCAGCTAAATAAACCGCATCCATCTTGGCATATTCTAGCTGCTTCTCGGTGAGGGGACGCTTTGCCCAATCGCCACTTTGTTCTGTTTTATCTACATAAGCAATGCCGCAAAGTGTTTCTATTAAAGTTTTGAGTTGTCGATTAGGTAAGGGCAGAATGTAAGTGGGAATCTTGCTCGCCATTTTTAATGTGCAAGTGACATTTTGAGCGTCGTCATTGCCTAGAAATCGGATGTCATAGCTGGCGTTGTGCAAGACTTTTTCAATATCGGGATTTACCATGATTTGGTTGATGAAATCTTTGGCCAATTCAGGTTTATCCAAGACATCTAGTAGAAAAGTACCATCTCCACTCGAATCTGTGGAGTCAGCTAACACCTGAATCAGAGATAATCTGGGGTTGGATTTATAGTCTGCTATTTCTGTGTCAACCCACAGGATTTTAGTTTGGGCAAATTTAGCGATGAGTGCTTTGATGTCGTTGGCTGCTGTTAAATAAGGCATTTTAATCGACTTTTGCTATTAACTTTTTGATTATATTATGCTATAGCAATTATCGGATCGATTGTCAACGATTCAAGCGCCGGATAGGGAATTGCAGTGTCCCTACAGGTATTTTTTCAGAATTAGTATTAAATTTTGATCGGTCTTGGATGCAGAAACCGGGAATAGCCGATCGCATTTTTACCATTCAGCAGTAAGGTACGCAGCGCGCACCTTACAAACTATTAACCTAGGACTATTCTGCCACTTCCTCAGATTCCGATTCTTCCGCCGATTCTTCACCAGCAGGCGGCACTAAAGCCACAGCTACGATCGAATCATCCTCATCTAACCGCTGCACCCGCACACCCGTTGCTGTGCGCGATTGGGTAGAAATTGCACTCACAGCCTGACGGATAATAATACCTCGGTTGGTAATGATCATCAATTCGTCATCTTCGTTGACAATTCGCAGGGCAGCTACCTGATCCTTACCCTTTTTCGACTTGAATTTAGTAGCCGTCAATCCCTTACCAGCCCGTCTTTGTAGGCGGAATTGAGAAACTGGAACCCGCTTGCCATAGCCGTTGGTGGTGATTACCAACACCGAAGGAACTTCGCTGCTAACTGTCGAAATTCCTTCGACCTCTTCGCCTTCACTTTCCTCGGCTTGCAGTTCTAATTCTTCATCTTCCACCTCCGCATCTTCAGTGTCCAATTCAGCAATTTCTGCTCCTTCAAATTCCGCTTCGTCCGTTTCTAATTGAGCAATATTAGCTCCCTCAAATTCGGAGTCTTCAGTTTCCAATTCAGCAATTTCGGCAACAATTGAACTGGGCAAAATGTCCATGCTTATCAATTCATCGCCCGATCGCAATTTCATTGATTTTACACCCCGCGTCGCGCGGCCGACTGGGCGCAACTGTTCGTGATTGGTGCGGAAATGAATTGCCATGCCTTGGCGCGTACCGATGATGATGCTGTCGCCAACTTTTGCTCTCCGTACCCAGCGCAGTTGGTCGCCTTCTTCTAGAGAAATCGCGATTAATCCATTAGTGCGGATGTTGCCAAAAGCGGAAAGTGCGGTTTTCTTAATGTAGCCGCCGCGAGTCAGCATGACCAAGTATTCTTCGCTGGTGAATTCTGTGACTGACACCATAGAAGTGATTTTTTCTTCTATAGGAATCGGCAGCAGTTGCACCACGGGAGTGCCGCGGGCAGTCCGGGAACAGACGGGGATTTGATAAGCTTTGACAGAGTAAACTACGCCCCTGTCGCTGAAGAACAAAACGCTATCGTGATCGCAGCAGGAAAGGAAATGTTCTACTCCGTCGTCTTCTTTCATTTTCGCGCCTGCTTTGCCGCGAGTAGCGCGACTTTGGGCCTCGAAAGTGCTGACAGGCATCCGCTTGATGTAGCCTTGCTCTGTGATCAGAATAATTGCTTGTTCGTTGGCAATTAAATCTCTTTCATCGATTTCTCCTTCGGCGTGTTCGATGACACTGCGTCTAGGAGTGGCGATTTTGGTTTGGATTTCGACTGCTTCAAATTCGGCGATTTCTAAGATGCGTTCCCGCCGCGCTAAGATATCTTCCAAATCGGCGATTTTAGTTCGCAGTTCTTCGTGTTCTTGCTGAATCTTTTGCGCTTCCAATGCTGTCAAACGCCGGAGCTGCATTTGCAGAATTGCGTCTGATTGCTGTTCAGAAAGACCGTAATTATCCATCAATTCTTGTTTGGCTGCTGCGGAGTCGGCTGCGGCGCGAATTAGGTGAATAATTGCATCTAAGTTGTCTAGGGCAATTAATAACCCTTGCAGAAGGTGGTCGCGTTCTTCTGCTTTGCGGAGCTCATATTGAGTCCGGCGAGTAATTGTCTCAATGCGGAAGTCTAGGAAGACATTGAGGAATTGCGAGAGCGTAAGTAGTTGGGGTTCCCCATTTACTAGCGCTAACATATTGGCTCCAAAGTTGGCTTGGAGGGGTGTTTGTTTATAGAGGTTGTTGAGGACAACGCGGGGATAGGCGTCGCGCTTGAGTTCGATCACGATCCGCATTCCGTCTCTATCGCTTTCGTCGCGAATGTCGGAAATACCATCTAATCTTTTGTCGTTGACAAGTTCGGCAATTTTCTCAATTAGGGCTGCCTTGTTTGTTTGGTAAGGCAATTCGGTGATAATAATTGCTTCTTTGTCGGGGCGGCCGGGATGTTCGATGGTTTCAATGCCGGCGACTCCGCGCATTGTAATCGAACCGCGCCCGGTGGTGTAAGCATCGCGAATGCCGCCTCTACCGAGAATTTGCCCTCCGGTGGGAAAGTCCGGGCCGGGGATGTACTGCATCAATTCCAGATCAGTAATTGCTGGATTGTGAATTAGTGCTACTAAACCGTCAATTATTTCGCCTAAATTGTGCGGCGGAATGTTGGTGGCCATCCCTACAGCAATCCCGGAGGAACCGTTGAGCAAAATTTGGGGGATGCGTGCCGGGAGTACGAGGGGTTCTTGCTGGGAACCGTCGAAGTTGTCGCCGAAATCAACTGTTTCCGAGTCGATGTCGCGCAGCATGGAGTCGCTAGTCAAAGCTGTGAGGCGACATTCTGTGTACCGCATGGCAGCGGGCGGGTCGTTGTCAACGGAGCCGAAGTTGCCGTGGCCGTTGATCAGGCGTTCCCGCATGGAGAAATCCTGAGCCATCCGCACCAGGGCGTCGTAAACCGCTGTGTCTCCGTGCGGGTGATACTTGCCCAGCACCTCCCCCACGACGCGGGCGCATTTGCGGAAAGGTCGATCGGGAGTCAAGCCCAATTCGTTCATGGCGTAGAGAATGCGTCGGTGAACGGGCTTGAGACCGTCCCTGGCATCTGGTAGCGCCCGACCGACAATTACGCTCATGGCGTATTCCAAGTACGATCGCGACATCTCATTACCCAGATCCGTCGGGATTATCCGCGACTCAGAGGTGCTCATAGGTTGAAAAACTCCGTTAAAAATTTAAATTTGACCGCTATAAATCTCAAAAATGCGATAAAATCGGTTTGGATTCAGTAGAGCTGCCAAATATTGCAAATTACTCCTGAAATTATATCACAATTTGCCTTGGAATTTATGGGAAAGTTGCCAGAAAATTTAAGGGACGAAACAAGCACAATTGATAATTTGTCAGTTGGTGATTTTGTCAGCAGTTGGCCAAAGCTAGAAAGTTTTTTTTAGGCGGTCGCTTTTCATGCTTTCGTGAGTTTTTTTGACGACCATATAAGAAATTAAAATGGTTACTCGCTCGAAATTTTAATTTCACAAAACCGAAGGCATTCTTAAAGCAAACTAAAAATCTAAAATCTAAAATCTAAAATCTAAAATCAGCCGATGCTACCCGTCATCTACT
The DNA here is from genome assembly GCF_036700905.1 of Microcoleus sp. S13_C3. Classification (NCBI taxonomy): domain Bacteria; kingdom Bacillati; phylum Cyanobacteriota; class Cyanophyceae; order Oscillatoriales; family Microcoleaceae; genus Microcoleus; species Microcoleus sp. S13_C3. The sequence continues at coordinate 7,797 of NZ_JAUBPT010000066.1, forward strand.
CCGAAGATTTCTTGCTGCACAAGACTGGAATGCTTCACCCAGAGCGACCAGAACGTTTAACGGCGATCGTCAATGCTCTGAAAGCTGCTCCCTGGGCGGATCAAATTGAATGGCAACTGCCCACCCCAGTGGCGCAGCGCGAACAACAACTGTTCTCGGCTATCAAAAAAGTTCACTCGCAAAGATACATCAAAGAAATCGAACATTTGGCTCATCGGGGAGGCGGCTACCTCGACGGTGATACGCCGATTTCTGCTGAAAGTTACGATGTAGCGCTGCTAGCGGCGAGTGCTTGGCTCGATGGGGTCGATCGAGTGGTGGCTGCGGGGGAACCGGCTTTTGTGCTGGCCAGGCCACCGGGACACCACGCCGAAAAAGCCCGCGCGATGGGTTTTTGCTTGTTTTCCAATGCTGCCATCGCCACTCACTACGCCTTGGAACAGCCGGGAATCAACCGCGTCGCCATCCTCGACTGGGACGTGCACCACGGCAACGGCACTCAATCTTTGGTGGAAAACTGCCGGCAAATTGCCTACTGTTCCCTGCACCAATCTCCGTGCTATCCGGGAACGGGAGATGCCGAGGAGCGCGGTGCCTACGACAACGTGCTGAACATTCCCCTGTATCCCGGCAGTGGCATAGCTGAATACCTGAGCGCCTTTGAATCTCTTGTCGTGCCTTTTTTGTCCAAATTTGAACCGGATTTGTTGATTGTCAGCGCCGGTTATGACGCTACTGCGTCCGATCCGCTGGCGAGCATGACTCTGATGCCGTCAGATTTCGGTACTTTCACCGGATACTGCCTGCAACTCACCCGCCGCATCGCCTTTGGTTTGGAGGGGGGTTACGCGCTGAAAGATTTGGCAGAGTCGGTTGTGGCGACTATTGACCGATGCCTCAATTAGCTGGAAAATTGGCATAGGGGAAAATGAGGTTGAGAACCCATGAGGACGAGATGGAGAGTTTTTGAGGGCGATCGGGCTGCAAGGGCCTTTTTCCCTCTGACTTCTGACTTCTGACTTCTGACTTCTGACTTCTGACTTCTGACTTCTGACTTCTGACTTCTGACTTCTGACTTCTGACT
>NZ_JAUBPT010000066.1:8980-11824 GCF_036700905.1 Microcoleus sp. S13_C3
TCCGTGACAAGCATCACAAATTTAAGAGATCCAAGTCACTGGGCATCTAAGTCTCGGTCACAGATTTTTAACCAAAAAATCACACCGTGTCAATGTTTTCGATCGCCTTTGAAGTCCCTCCCAGAGTGGATAATAAAAATACAACAAGCCTGTTAAAATTTTATCTGTCTCAATCAACTAGGAGGTTTATCATGTCAGTATCCCAAATGACACTCGAAGAGTTATTTGGTCAGGTCATGTTCTCCAGCGTCGTGACTCGCCACGACCGGAGACAGCTCAGATCTGCACTCTTAGAAAGAACACTGAATGAAGATGAGTATGCCATCATCAACCGACTGCTGTACAACGTTCGCCGCGGTTGGGTAAAAATTGTCGATTAAAGACCTGGCAGCCACTCCCTTTGGGGGAGTTAATACCATTTTCGATTTTCGATTTTCGATTTTCGATTTTCGATTAAAGAGTTGGTGATTACTGATAACTATCGGGGTAGAGATCGCGGGCTTACAGTTACATTTTTTGGGAACTCGTTACAAGTAGAACTTGCCAATTCGGGAAGTTTTTTGTGTTTAATAGTTGGCTCGAAAGTGTGATGTGTGTGACCAGTGTGTTAATTATCAAAATCTCGCTACACATCAGCCTATAGGTAGAGATAATTATAAAGTAACAGGTTTCGGGTGCATCTCTACTTGTTGAAAACTTGTGAGTTTTGAGTTAGTAACTGAGAAGTTATAATTAACTCAAAACTCATAATTTTTTGGAGGTGAGATGGGAGATGGGAGAGTGGGAAAACTGATGAATATCAGGGTTGAGAGCCGTTAAAAAGTTGATATTTTATAAACGGGTATTAAAAATCAAAACTATAAGCTGTTTCCGGTTGAGGAGGAGTGTGCGATGGGAGCATCTCAATGAAAGCAGCCCTCCGCTAGAAATTGGAGTCAGGAGTCAGGAGTCAGGAGAAAAGAGTCAGAAGGAAGAAGGAAGGAGCCAGAAGAAGTGTTTTTACAAATATGAGATGCTCCCTGTGCGATCGTACAAGCACACCGAGTCGCATTGGTCGATCGACCATTCCGGCAATTTGAGCTCAGAAGTGTCAAAATATTAACAACCAGTTCATCCCCAAAATATATGGCTCCCGCCGTTTTAATTGAAAATCTTCAGAAACGCTACGGCACTGTAGAAGCCGTTAAAGATGTTTCCTTCAAGGTAGAACCGGGGGAAATATTTGGTTTGCTAGGCCCCAACGGTGCAGGCAAAACCACAACCCTGCGGGTACTTTGTACTTTGAGTGCGCCCGATAGCGGACGCATTGAAGTGTCTGGCATTTCTGCTGTCAGTCAGCCGAGAATTGCCAGACAAAGACTAGGCTACGTGGCCCAAGAAGTGGCTCTGGATAAGGTGCTGACGGGGCGGGAACTCCTGCAACTGCAAGCAGCGCTTTACCATTTGCCGCGCAATACCATTAAAGGGCGGATTGACGAAATGGTGAAACTCCTCGGTTTGGAGGAGTGGGAAAATAAAAAGACGGGCACTTATTCCGGCGGTATCCGCAAACGCCTCGACTTAGCTGCTGGGTTGCTTCACCAGCCGGATGTTTTGGTGTTAGACGAACCGACTGTCGGGCTCGATATTGAAAGCCGGGTGGTTGTGTGGGATTTCCTGCGCCGCTTGCGGGAGGAAGGTACGACGGTTTTGATTACCAGCCATTATCTCGAAGAAGTTGACGCTTTGGCCGATCGCGTGGCGATTATTGACAAGGGTACGGTGATTGCACAGGGCACGCCGGAGGAGTTGAAAAATCGGGTTGGGGGCGATCGGGTGACTCTGCGGATTCGGGAGTTTTCGCCGATGGAAGAAGCTGAAAAAGCTAAAAATCTAATGCAATCGCTGCCTTTTGTGCAGGAAGTAATTGTCAACACGGCTCAAGGAAATTCTCTCAATTTAGTAGTAACACCGCAAAGCGATGCGCTGGTGACTATTCAGCAAGCTTTAAAAGATGCGGGATTGCCTACTTTTGGGATTGCTCAATCTCGGCCGAGTTTGGATGATGTGTATTTGGCTGCGACTGGTAAGACGCTGTTGGATGCGGAGTTGGCTGCTGCTAGCAACCGCGATTTGAAGGCTGAGCAAAAACAGGCGATGCGATCGTAGTTTGAGGGAAGAGGGAAGTTCGGCAACGGATTTTGACACGGATACACGGATTAATTGAGGAAAGTTGGGGGGATGCTCTTTGGGATAACTCCGCGCGACTAAAGAAACCGGGTTTTTTACCGAATCTGCGGGCTGCAACCTGTGTATTTTCGTAAAAAAACCCGGTTTCTGACCACCCGTGGGTAAGTCCTATAGAATCTAAAATACAATCGTAATTTTGGGGGATATTAATAGATGAATCTTGTTTTGGAAGTTGAAGCGCCTCCTTTTCGAGAAGATGCAACAGGTGCTATTCGGGTGGGAAACTCAAGAGTTTTGCTGGAATTGGTGATTCGAGCTTTTCAGAATGGTGCGTCGCCGGAATCTATTGTGCAGCGTTATTCAACTCTGTCGTTGTCGGATGTCTATAGTGCGATCGGCTATTATCTCCGACACCAAGAAGCAGTGGAAACTTATCTCAATTATCGCGAGCAATTAGCAGATTCCGTCCGTCAGCGTTTGTTGGATATTCAACCGGATCTGGGCGTTGTGCGATCGCGCTTGTTAGCCCAAAAAAATCTTGTTTACTGAACCCGGTTTGTAAGGTGCGTCGCTGTGAGATTGTCGATATTTTTGAGGATTTTTAATGGCGACGCACCCTACAGCAACTGAACCCGGTTTGTAAGGTGCGTCGCTGTGAGATGGTCGATCTTTTTG
>NZ_JAUBPT010000066.1:11924-42875 GCF_036700905.1 Microcoleus sp. S13_C3
CGGTTTGTAAGGTGCGTCGCTGTGAGATGGTCGATCTTTTTGAAGGTTTTTGATAGCGACGCACCCTACAGCAACTGAACCCGGTTTGTAAGGTGCGTCGCTGTGAGATGGTCGATCTTTTTGAAGGTTTTTGATAGCGACGCACCCTACAGCAACTGTCAACTGCTATACATCCAAGATTTGTTCTGCTGTCAATGCTAATTCGGGGAAAGTTCGAGATATAATTCGCTCAGTTCCTCGGTAAGCAGTCATTTGATAAACCCGATTTTCATCGAGCAGGTAAACAAAAACAGTCGGTTCTTTCGGGTTGCCCAAATAGTTTCTGCTACCCAAAGCTAAATAATCGACAATCCAATATTCAGAAATTCCTAGCCGCTGATATTCATCCAGCTTGTCGATATAATCATCTTCCCAATTTGTTGAGACAACTTCTACAACTAATTGTGGTGGTTCAGTTAGTGCTGAATAGGCGAAGGGCTGCGATTTCCAGAGGGTTTTGTCTACTACTGTAACATCAGGATGGCGGCCTTGTTCTTTACCATTCGGGGTTAATGTCCTCAGCATAAATCTGCCAGATACCCTGTAATTGAGCGGAACGCGATCGACTTCTCTATCAAATTGTTTTATCAGAAAATCAGCAACATCCTCATGCAGTCTTATTGGTAATATTTTCACAATTTCTCCATTGACAAGTTCATAGCGGCCTTCTTCGTCGGGAAGTTGCTTGACAAATTGCTCGAAACTGAGAATCTGCTTAGGTTGGGTAGGAGTTGCGGTCATGGTTTTCTCTCATTTAGCTAGATATTTAGGACTATTCTGCAACCATTTTAACATACTGTTTTAACACAGGTGGAATCGTGAAAACGGTTTCTGTTTCACCGCTCAATTTTTTTATAATTCCCCGTCTGGTTAAAGATAGAATAGCTTTACATAATTCGCCCTGCGAACCTTGACCTTTTGACATGAATTGAGTAAACGAAACAGGTTCTATTTCATTACTCAGTTGCGAAATCGCCTGTTTTTCTATTTCCGACAACCGCTGATATTGCTGCTGCAATATCGGTGTCAATTCATCGCTTAAAAATACTGGTTGATAACTCAAATATTGAGATACTCTACCGCCAAATAAGTTGTTAATGGTTTGAGCGACTAATTTTAACCACAGGGGATTACCTTGATAAAGGTTAATCAATTCTGGCCAGGCTTCTTCATCCAACAAACCCTTTTGTCTAAGAATTTCTGTTCCTGCTTCACCTAAACCAGTTAACTGCAATAAACGTACTGCTGAATTATCGTCGGTGAATGTGATGATGTCTGAGGGAGGTTCCCAACTATTGATAATTAAGCAGCTATTGTGGGGAAGTTCGCCGATGAGTTTAAATAGGGTTCCGTAGTTTTCATATCCGGGTTTGTAATTTCCTGCAAGTTGCCCGCTGCTGAGAATTTGCTGCACGTCATCGAGGATGATTAGACAGCGATTGTCTCGCAAATATTCGATTAGGATTGATAATTGATCGTCGGTGTTGGCGGGGAAAACCCTCCCTTCGCCCCCCCTTGGTAAGGGGGGGTTGGGGGGGTGTTGATTTGAGAGAAATTGAATAATATTTTTGAGGGTTGTTTCGAGGGGTGGGGAGGTGCGGAGACTGAGCCAGATGATGCGATCGAATTGAGTTTGAATTTGGGGGATGAGGTTACGGGCGATCGCACTTTTGCCGGTGCCTGCCATGCCTGTGATGGTGAGCAGGCGGCAGTTTTGGCGGGCGATCGAGTTTTCGAGGGCGGTGAGGGGTGAGTTGGGGTAGTTGTAGAAGGTTTTGAGTTCCGGTGCATCTCTTAAATCGAGTCGCAGTTTCTCTTGGGTGTCGTCTTCAGTTGAGGTTTTTGCAGGGGGTGAGTTTTGGGGAGTTGTTGGAGGGTGTGGCGTTTCTGTGCAGACGTTTATATTCCCTTTGTGGACAAGGTTAAAATAACCCGAATTTGAAATTTTAGAAATTTCATATCTTTCCATTGTGGAGCTAAAATTGGATTTATTAACATCTTCCTCTAAGATTTTTGAAAGAATTTGCCATAACTTTGAGGCAACATTTCTGACATGGCGTTCAGTACAATGAACCTCTTTGGAAATTTCGGAGTATCTTTTACCTTGCCAAGTTCCCCGTACTACTGCCTGTTGCAGATCGTCTAGGTGTTTGCCGGTCTTAGCGAACACCAAGCCATCGGCCAACCTTAAGAGTTCTTGAACATCCATTTATTGGGTAAATGTAGGAGGTTTTATCTATTGTATCAGACTTTTTCTGACTTTTTCTGACTAAGGATGGCAAAATGTGACCTTGAACGGCTAGCTAATTTTATCAACTACTGGCAAATTGTGACATTCTCCTACTTTACACTACAGAAAAATTAACTTAAAATTCAAGCAGGGGCTTTAAAACAATCTTAGGCAACCTAAAAGATTTTAACCATGTAAATCTGACTGGCGCAACTATTCCAGATAGCACCGTCCATCCCTAACGGTTAAAAAAAGTTGCTCAAAATGTGGCTGCATCCGCTACTCCAGCGGTTAAAGAAGTTGCTCGCAATGTTGCTGGATCTGTGAGCAATGTCTAGGGGCTTTTCGCCTCGTGAAATGTTCGTAAATATTTTCTAAGTTACCATAGGAAAGAAATCATGTCTAGTGCATTATCCCTACCGCAAGCTAATTTAAAAATGGCTCTCTGGCAAGTCGATGCTGATGCAATGAGTAGCAGCGACTTGTATGTGTGGTTAAATGATATCGGCTTGCCGCATGAAGTCTCGATCCGGCTGCATGAACTCGCCACATACACGAAAAAAGCTGCTAACAAAGTTTTACTTATCGGCAAAATTCTCCTCATTAAAATCATAGAATTTGTCAAAGCGCATCCCCATTTAGCGATAGGGGTTGCTGTTGGTGTCGCTGTAAGAATTTTGGCAAGTTCGATACCATTTGTCGGCCCGTTATTAGAACCTTTGGCAACAGCGCTGGGTATCCCAATTGGTGCAATAGCCGGCCACCGACTCGATCGAGGCAAAGAGGTGTCTGATGGAATTATTGGAATTGTTCAAGAGATTATTGAGATTGCCAAAGATTTTTTTCAATTACTGGTAGACGTTTTCAATACAATTTTCCGCAACGTCATCACTGCTTAACTGCCAAAATTAGCAAAAAAATTGAGGTCTAATATGTCGGCAAATAAAACGCCAACCAAAGAGCAAATTCTGAAGTCAATAGAGCAACTGGAAAAAAACCCACACGATAAATTAGGGATTTTAGCAGATATTGGCATTGGTGTAGTGGGGGCTGTCGGTGCTGGTGCGGCAGTGGCAGCTTTCGGTGGTGTACCACTTCTATTGGGGTTGTGGGTCGTTGCACCTCCCGTAGGATTAGTTGTTGGCGGTGCAGCTTTAGGTGCTGCTGCTCTTGTAGGGGTAAAACGAATATTTGAGGGCAATTATAATGAGGGAAAACAAGAAGAAATGCTTAAAAACTTAAAAGAACAGCTAAGAGATGTTGAAGCCAAAGAAAGAGCCTCCAAGCTGGAAGACAGCGATAAAACTAAATTTATTGTTTCCTTGAAAGAACCCGTCAGGCTCGATTTAATTAGCCCGAAAGACGCTCAGGATTTAATTAGCGCCGTAGAAAGCGGTAAAATTGCAATCAAAGAGGCGATTAAAATGGTTGAGGATGTGGTTAAAGCTGCTAAACCATAACTGCCTTCTGACTGCGTAACCTGGGAATGCTAAGTTGTAAGTCTGCGATCGCCCTTACTTAAACCAAGTGCGATCGCTCTTGATAAATAACTACTGATACTCTACTACAGCCGCGATCGCCCTAGCAATTTCCTCCATATCAGTAGTCGAAAGTTCTCCGATTTTACGAATGAATCTTTGTACATCCATACCCCGTAATTGCAACACATCTACTGCCGAAAGTTTCGTTAAACCATTAGCAATATCTGGCTCAATCTTAACGTGCCAGATATTACCAGCATAATATTCTTTCCAATCTGTGATAGGTGCAGCCAATTTCACTGGTAACTTACCAACATTATCAGAACTTACCACTACAGCCGGACGAATTTTTTTGATTTCGGCTCCCAGTGTTGGGTCAAAATTAGCCAACCAAATATCACCCCGTTTAGGAGAAGGAGAGTTAGTAGTCAATTAAATCTCCTGCTTCTAATTCTTGCCATTCTCTATCTTCCTGGTAATGTTGCAACATTGCCTCAGCTTGTCTTTCTAAAATCCTTCCCCTCTCTTCCAGCGGTAATTTCATAAATTCTCGGCGACTGGGATAGCTGGCTAGTGTTGGTATTTCTAAATCTATATCCGTCGGCTGCTTTTGAATCTTACGCTGAGAATTCAATGCTTCTATTCGAGATCCTTCTGCTTCCTCCGCCGCAATGTCAGCATCAATTTCCTCTCGGTTAGCATGGTAATAAGTCAAAGCTGCATAAACTTGGGTGAGACTTAAATGCCCGATGCGATCGGCAATTTCTTCTGCACTCAAACTTTGCTTGTACCAAATAGCAATGCGCCGGACTGTAACACCAGTCCCGGCAATAATTGGACAGCCACCATGTATGTCAGGCTGACGGCTAATTAAAGTTCCTATATCCGTGATAGTTGACAAGATTTTTTCCCCGCCAATGTCTGATGGTTCTGCTATCTAGCATAGCACTGTCACAGCAAGAGCGATCGCCCCCTAATTTTCTGCAAAATAACGCTCCAAAAATTCCCTAGCCGTAACAATAGGAATCCCCTCATATTCCTGCAACACTAACAAATCCAGATCGCCCGTAACAATTGCATCGGCACCAGCAGCGATCGCAGTTCCTAAAATCATATTGTCATTAGCATCTCGTAACTCAGGCACGTTGACAGTAGAAATCGGATAAATCTCCACTAACTCTCGTGTTCCGCTCATTAAATCAGTGAGATTGACTCTCAAAGCCTGAAGTTTAGAAAGAAATTTATCTTGACTCAATGTGCTTTGCAGTTCATCGAGCAACTCTTCAGAAGCACACACAGTAATTAGATAAACTTCTGCTAGTTTTAATACTCTATCGGGTCTACCTCCCCACAACCACCCTGAGATAAAAATATTAGTATCCAGTACAACTTTCATGGTTGCGACTCTCTTTCCAAACGTTTCTCGCGACGTACTTCCCGCACAAGTTCGCAAATTTCCTCCATTGTCATCGGATTAGGATCGAGGGGTAAAGACTCTCTACGCCGTCGTAGTTCCTCCCAGTCGAAACCTGCTACCTTCTGAAAAACAATACTATCTCCTGTCACTGTAACTGCATATCGATCCCCAGGCTTCAGTTGAGCCTCAATCTCAGCGGGAATTTCTAACTTACCGTCGGGGTTGACAGGAACAGTAATATTTGATTTCAGAATGTATTCTCGCAGGTGTTCAACAACTCTATCTTGCAGAGTTTCCGGCAGAGATTCCATAATTTTGACCAAAGTGGCGATCGCCCTTGATGACATAGCTTTATCCTCCATTGTTTAGCGGGACTAACTCGTGGTAGTTTAGGCACTCAATACCTCAAATGTAGTTAGCAGACGGGGGGAAGTTTTAGGCAGAGGGAATTCTTCTAAATAAAGTTCCGTTGCTTCTTTGAGATTGGTGATCGCCTCTTCTATCGTCTCTCCTTGGCTAGCCGTTCCCACTTCAGGACACTCGGCTACATAAATATCCTCTTCCCAATAAACAATTGCCGTGAAAGTACAAGACATTTTTTTGCCAAATTCTCCCTACTCAATGTAGCATATCCAGCACCGTTTTTCAGTCGCGATCGCCCATCTCATCCCCTGTCGCAAAGAAGTGCGCTCGCCCTCATTAACTTCTTACCTCTTGATACAAACCGTCTGAAGATTCTGCTATTTTCGGCAGACTACCATCCTTAATAGCTTTCATCAAATCTTCGCGTAGCGCTTCTAAAAAATAGCGATCGTTGCCGATATCGGATGCTTCATCCTCATCCAATTCTTCATTATTCAAACGTTCTCGGTATGCCTCGATCCGAAACTCAAGAGCTTCGATAATAAATTGTACATCCTTAAAAGATAGAATCATCTGAACTCCATTTTTAATCTTTACACTTACTTGCCACAATGCTAACCGACTCTGTTTCAAAGCTGCCAAAGCTGGAAATTTTTAACTCACTTTGTAGAAAGATGCACTTATCAGTCGAAGCGCCTCTTTGTACTCATCTATCGGCATAATATGACTCGGTTTCCATAACCAATGATCGTTGTGGTCATTAACTAAATCAAGCGCGGCAGGAATTTCACTCTCCGCATCTAACTTCCACCAGTTTTTGTCGCTTCTTTGAGTAGCAAATGTCGAAATCCCACCTCCTAAAGTAGGATCTACCCAGATGCGACCATTTTCTTCATAAGTAGCAACATCTTTGTTCGGTCGGACATTATCCATTCTAGGTGAATTAGCGTTGCCTTGCGGATATAGACCGATCGGTGTTTCTGCCATGTCTCGATCGAAGATTCCCAGCTATGTAGAATTTATCATAATGACTATACAACCTAATCTGCTGGCTTGTGCCGATCGCCCGCCCAACACCACCAATACCTCCAGACTTGCTACTGTAAAGAGAGTTAGATTTAATCAAAATCAGCGCAAGCAATTATGAGCGGTACTGTTACATCCCCCAACAACCTCAACCAGCAGCGGCCACTCTCCACGGCATCCGCCGACACTTCCACTTCCCTGCTGGGCGACTTCATCCAAGAAACACTCGCCTTAACCAAGCGCCTGTTTATTCAATTGCAGCGCCGCCCCTCGACGCTAGTTGCAGGCATTATTCAGCCCCTGATGTGGTTGGTTTTGTTCGGAGCTCTGTTTGAAAATGCACCTGCCGGCTTGTTCGGCGAAAGCCAGAATTACGGACAATTTCTCGGTGCTGGTGTAATCGTTTTTACTGCATTTGCCGGGGCGCTGAATGCTGGTTTGCCGATTATGTTCGATCGCGAGTTCGGATTTCTCAACCGCTTGTTAGTCGCGCCGTTGGCTTCCAGATTTTCGATCGTCCTGGCTTCGGCTATTTTTATCGTCACCCTCAGCTTCATCCAAACCGGCACAATCGTTACAGCGGGCGCGTTTTTGGGCGCGGGATTCCCCGGAATTGCCGGACTAGGGGCGATCGCCCTAATTGTGCTGCTGTTAGTTTTGGGCGTCACCGGCTTGAGTCTGGGTTTAGCCTTCGCCCTCCCCGGTCACGTAGAATTAATAGCGGTAATTTTTGTTACTAACCTGCCGCTGTTATTTGCCAGCACAGCCCTCGCGCCGCTGTCATTTATGCCAGAGTGGTTGCAAGTTGTGGTGACTCTCAATCCTCTGAGTTATGCGATCGAACCGATCCGCTATTTGTACCTGCACAGCGATTGGTCGCTAGCCAGTGTCGTGATGCAGGCTCCTTGGGGTACAGTCACCTTTGGAGGAGCGCTGTTAGTGCTGCTGGCGTTTGATTTGGTGGCGCTGCTGAGCATTCAACCGCTGCTGAGACGCAGGTTTGCTTAGGGCGATCGTTTCACCTGCACCGTCAATTCTAGGACACGGCGCCGTGCCTTTCGTCCTGTCAACTTAAGGTAAAACCGATAGTCCGTCAGGGGTTGAAACAAGACTCTCAAAGCCAAAGTCCTCTTGCATAGCACTAATGACTTCTTCAGTCCTCTTTCAGAGGACTTTCGCTATGAGACAGGGAATTCATTCCCTGGCGGACTGCCGGGTCAGCGAGAGGACTGCGGGACTAAAAGCTTAAGTTGACACGCCTTGGGCATTGCCCTGTCCTTAGCCCCAGCGAAGTAATATAATATTTAGTCACAAGTCAGAATATTGTTTAGATACAATTGTTTTTTTGAAGATTCAACTAATAAATGATGAACACCAAAACTTCCAAATCCGGCAAATTGATGATGGGGATTGCTGCAAGCGCGATCGCCTCCTGTGCTCTGTTCTCCCCTCAAGCAAGCTTCGCTCAAGCCAGCGGTTTAAATAATGCCCAACCGCTGCAAGACTTTCAAACTCAAGACAATACCGACCCCTTTTCCGGCCGCAGCAGCGGCAGCGGAATATTTGATTTAATTCACCGATCCAAATTGGGAGGCGGCCGCAGCATGGAAGAATTTAATAGCGAACAGCGCCAAAATTTAAACGATGCGGCCGCCGAATTTCGCAACAAACAGCGCCTACTACTGGAAAAGCAAGCAGTACCTTCTGAAGGGGCGATCGCACCAGCAGAAATTACCGCCCCCGTCCCTTAAATTGCTTTCTTAGTCCGCGCACCATCCGGACTTCGTTTGTCTAGCAGCGGTTTCAACCGCCGAGTTTTAATTTTATTCCTTAGTCCGCGAAGGCGGACTTCGTTTGTTTAGCAGCCGTTGAAACCGCCGAACGATCTAAAAACCATCACCCTTAATCCCGTTCCAACCACGCCCGCATTTTACCCGGATTAAGCAAACCGTAAGGATCGACCAACTCTTTAAACTGCAACTGTTCCACATTAATACTTTTCATCCCTCCATCTTCCAATATATAAGTGTGAGGATTAGCAATCAGTGCACCTTGCTCTTCGTGATAGCGAATAATTTCATTGAGCCGTGATTCCGTAGTGTAGCGAACTATTTGCAAAGCAGCGGCGATCGCCCTGCCATTCATCCGCAAAAACTCCAAGTGCATCATCACCTCATCCCCATAATAATTATACAGTTCCTCAATCAATTTCAAACCTTTATCTGCGGGAAAAAGCGTCTGCAAATAAGTCAGAGACGGGTCAGCGCTGCGAGCGTGTAGAGTTGTATGATTCCAAGTAAATTCAGCAATAGCTGCACCTTTGCTCGCTGCTTGCGCGTTTTTTTGATAGCAAATTGTGCCGCCATATTCGCGCACCAAATCTTGCAGCGGTTCCAGACAAGATTCAGCTACCATTAACAAAGCGCAGTGCTTACCTTCAGGAATCTCCTCGCGGAAAGCAGCAAAATAAGCAGGAATCGGCCAAGCACAAACACAAATTAGTTTTTTGATAATTCCGTCAGCATCGCCCAAAGCTTGACCGAAGTTGGCCGATGTCATAAAATCGTCAAAAGCGACGATGATTTCCGCCCAAGCATAAGCAGGGGCGAGGGGAATTTCTAACTCAGTAATAATCCCATTTGTGCCGTAAGCGTGATTGACTTTTTGCACTTCATCGCCGCGCAATTCGATGACGCGGGGATCGTCTTCCATTGTAACGACTCGAACAGCATGAAGATTTCCGCGATCGCGCAATTGCCCGTAAGTTATCGAACCAATTCCCCCGCTACCGCCGCCGATAAATCCCCCAATCGTTGCGGTGCGATAGGTTGAGGGAACCATCCGCAATTCCCAACCAGTTTCTCGCGCTTGTTTGTCGAAAACCGACATTTTCACCCCTGGTTCTACGCAAGCTAAACCCGGTTTTATCCAGCGGATACTGTTCATTTTGGTGGTATCTAAAATGACGCCGCCCTTGAGGGGAATGCACTGCCCGTAATTGCCCGTTCCTGCCCCTCTGACAGTTAGCGGAATTTTGGATTTGACGCAGGCTGCTGCAATCCGCAAAACTTCGGCTTCGCTGGCGGGACGAACTACTAAATCTCCGGTTTTATCACTTAAGAGAGGTTGCAAAACTGGACTGAAGTGATAATAGTCTTGAGATAGCTTGACAACTTGCGCGCGATCACTAATTATTTCAATTCCCGATAGTTCCGAAGAAAAAGCATCCCACTCAATACTTTGAATCGCAGTTGCAGTCATTTTTTTTCCTTTATGCTCGCAGTATTATATCAAATCCGCGCTTCATCGTCCTGTATTCATCTCTCTGTTCTCTGACTCTGCGTTCTCTGCGTTCTCTGCGGTTTAATCATTCCAATGCAACCGGAATTCATATTATATATTTTCTCAAGCAGAACTTAGTAACCTAAAATACTAACTGCAATCTTTCTTTAAGCAGTAAGGTGCTTATTCGCGCAGCCTACACATAGAAGTTCTGCCTCCAAGACTGCTTTTCTCAATTAACAAATCCCCCAAACACCGCCATACCGTAGTATTTCCAAGGAACTGCAACAGTCTCAAACCCAGATGAGGCCAGCATTTCCAAATGTGCCGAAAGTGTAGCGAGGCGATCGGGATTAGAATACCCGTAAGAGACACTCGTCCCCACATTTGCGCGAATTTCTGCTAAGGTTTCCCCCTGATTTAGCGCCCAATCTTCTCGCGCCGCTTGATAAATATCTTTCATTGCTGCTGATTCTGCTAAAAGAGGATCGGCATTCCAAAAACAGCCACCAGCATTTAAACTTTCGCGAATGCGTTGAAACAATTTCAACTTTATGTCATCCTCAAGATGGTGAATTGCCAGAGATGAAATGCAAGCATTGAATTTATCGCCCAAGCCTGAGAAATTTGGATTGTTCGCCCATTCTCCAAAATCCATTTCTATGCCAGTCCACCGGGCTGCGTATCCTGCCGACTCTATTTTGGCGCGGGCAAAATCAAGCATTCGCGGCGAGTAATCGACAGCAACTATTTCCGCAGACGGGTAGCGTTGGAGAACTTTTAAAGTGAGTTCCCCCGTACCGCAGCCGAGTTCTAAAATGGGGTGGTTTGCGTTAGCAATGCAGCCTGCTAATACATCCAGCATTTCGTCATACTTAGGTAAAAGTCGCCGAATACCCGTATCAAAATTGGCAGTATTGACGAAAACTTCTCCCGGCAAAATTTCGTGACCCGCAGGTGAGGCAGTAGAGTCAGAATTCACGATCGCCAACCATAGACTACAATTGCTATCCTAACCGATATCGAGCAAAAAGTCCGCGCGATTGCCGATATCCCGTAGGGAATCGCCATTATAAACTTATGCGTACTTTTACGGACAAACGAAACACTGGCGGTAAACAATAATTAACCATCCCTTGCACTCTGCAGTCTTGCTTTACCCTTGACACCAGCAAAGCAGTCAGAAAAAGCAGTGTTATGTTAGTAGTGCATAAATTCAAATCAAGATTAAACCTCACACTTGAGGATACCATGCGCCAGTTAATTTCTCGCAGTCGAGCTGCCATCAGCCAATTAGTTTACAAACAAATTATCCTTGCTTTGACAATTTTATTTTGTGTGGGCGTAGGGATAGCGATGGCAAGTATGTCTGAGCTTTCCTCCACCCTAATCGAATCGCACGCACTCCAAAATGCCACCCTCTATGCCCAAAGCATTAAAGAAGCCCGCACCCTTTATAGTTCCGAGGTGATCAATCCTCTAAACAGTGCTAAACTGATTAACTTCACTCATGACTACAACCCGACAAAAACAACCGTTCCCGTGCCCGCCACTTTCTTAATAGAACTGGGCAAACATATCACAAATAAAAATCCAGAAGTATCAGTTCGTCTCTACAGCGACTACCCGTTTCCCTGGCGGCGAGAAGAAGGCGGAGCTCGAGACGATTTTGAACGGCAAGCTATTAAGTATTTGACGCAAAATCCCACACAAAAGTTTTTTCGGAGTGAAGATTTTCACGGTAAGCCAGCATTTCGATATGCCGAGGCAGATATTCTAGGTTCTAGCTGCGTTAATTGCCACAATACTAACTCCTTAAGTCCTAAAAAAGACTGGAAAGTGGGAGATGTGCGAGGAATATTAGAAATTACTCAACCTCTCGATACCATTACTCAAAAAACTCGTGGCGGTCTGAAAAATCTGTTTTTACTGTTAGCAGGACTTTCATTTTTAGGCGTCACAGGATTAAGTTTAGCTATCAGCAGGTTGCGCCAAAATGCTAAACAATTAGAACAGCGGGTCAGGGAACGCACGGCCCAATTGCAAGAAACTAATGTAGAATTGGTAAAAGAACAGGAAAAGTGCGATCGCCTGCTGCTCAATATTTTACCCGAATCCATTGCTGCTAAGCTAAAAAACGGTCAAAGCAGTATTGCTGACGGCTTCGCAGAAGTCACGATTTTGTTTGCAGATATCGTAGGCTTTACCGTGCTTTCAGCACAAATCTCTCCCGAAGAATTGCTCAAGTTCCTCAACGAAATTTTTTCAGCCTTCGATGGTTTAACGGAAAAGTATGGGTTGGAAAAAATCAAAACAATTGGAGATGCTTACATGGTAGTCGGAGGTTTGCCAAATCCCAGCACCAACCACGCCGAAAGCATTGCGGAAATGGCTTTAGATATGCAGGAGGAATTAGCAAAATTTAATGCCAAACATCATGCAGGAATTAACCTTCGCATCGGCATCAATACCGGGCCTGCAATTGCGGGGGTCATTGGCACTAAAAAATTCATTTACGACCTCTGGGGCGATGCCGTTAATACAGCATCCCGCATGGAATCCCACGGGATTGCCGGCGCGATTCAAGTCACCCAATCCACTTACGATATCTTGAGAAATAAGTATCTGTTTGAAGACAGAGGAATTATCCACATCAAAGGCAAGGGAGATATGAATACTTATCTGCTTGCAGGCAGGTTAGTCAGCGCAGTTTCGGTTTAATTTGTTTATTATATTATTAAGGGGTCTGCTAGTTAGTCCAGAGTCATCAGTCATTATATCATGTCCGGTCGATCGACCGCGATTTTCGTAGGCCCGTGAGCCAACAATACCTGCCAATAATTGACAATCTGAAAAACCCGCCCCGACCGCGATATTATGGTTAATCAATCGGACATGATATTAGTCAGCAGCAAGCAGCCAAGAAGTAACAGTTAATGGCTGCTGGCTGTTGACTGCTGACAATTACAGGAAGTACACAGGGGATGTGAGAAACCCGGTTTCTGCGCGGTTGCTTCGTTGACACACCCAAAATTGATTACCAGCAACCCGGTTTTTTTCCCTATGTCCTACATTAGCTATTTGCAAAATAGTAAATTTTATGTTATTGCGGATTTTATCATTTTTGAAATTTTTCAAATCTCGCTTGTCTAGACAAATAGCTTTGTGGGTATTTGCTAGCATTCTTGTCATAGAGGGAATTATTTTAGTTCCCTCTTATTTTCGGCGCGAAAATGAACTTTTAAGTCAACTGGAACAGGTATCTCGGGCGACAGTTGATTCCCTAGAGTTTTTGCTGCAACAAGATATTTCCGATCGCACTTTCTTGCAAGAAGAAGTAAAAAATATTACTAAGGATTCTCAAGTAGTGTTAGGACTATCTATTTACCAAGCTAACGGTGAACTAATATATACACTTGGCGAACCCCCAGAAATCAGTTTAGAGCAACTAAAAAAAGCTCGTATAGTTCACAGTCACAATTTCGATGGCAAACGCTACGATATTGCTTGGACTGAGCGACATTTTGGAGGCGATTACATCTTAATTGTGCGCCACGATGCTTCCACCGTTCAACCGGAACTTTACGCATTTATCGGACGGGTGGCGGTTCTAGTCATTATTATATCAGCCTTTGTCACTTCTGTGACTATGTTCTTTTTAGGCGTGACAGTAATTGCACCTATATTGAGGTTGCGCGATGACTTGATCGCTGCCGGAGACGCTTTGAGCAAAGATCGAGAACAACCTGATTTCTACTCTCTGTCTGTCAAGCGCGATGACGAGTTGGGAGAACTCATGGTCGCATTCAATCAAATGTTTCACCGAGTATACCAGGAAATTGCACAGCGGAAACAAGCTGAGGAAGTATTGCGCGCTGAACAAGAAAAGTCGGAACGTTTATTACTAAATATATTACCGGTAATGATTGCCGATCGCCTAAAACAAGGTCAGATAAATATTGCGGACGGATTTGCCGATGTTACAGTTTTGTTTGCGGATATTGTGGGCTTTACCGAAATATCTTCGCGCACATCTCCTGAAGAATTAGTAGAATTACTTAACAAAATATTTTCAGCTTTCGATCGCTTAAGCGAACAATATGGCTTAGAAAAAATTAAGACTATCGGCGACAATTATATGGTAGCAGGCGGTTTGCCACTTCCCTGTACAAATCACGCCGAATCTATTGCCGAAATGGCCCTAGAAATGCAGCAAGAAATTATGAAATTCCGCGACGAATGCGGTAAACCTCTCAATATCCGCATTGGCATTAATACTGGGCCTGTTGTAGCAGGTGTCATCGGTACTAAAAAGTTTATTTATGATTTGTGGGGAGACGCTGTGAATACAGCAAGCCGCATGGAATCTCAGGGACTTCCTGGTAAAATTCAAGTTAGCAACTCAACTTATGAGTTGCTGTGCGATAAGTATTTGTTGGAAAAGCGGGGTAAAATTAATGTTAAAGGCAAAGGATCTATGACGACTTATTTGCTCAAAGGCAGAAAATTGTAACTGACAATTTTAACCATTGCCTGCGAATACGTGGTATGGGGGCTGACGTTCCCAGGCAGGGGGCATCGACACCCAACTAGATTTTTTTTAACGAACCGCGAAGACGCTAAGGACACTAAGGAAGAGATGAAGAAAGAATCAAAAATAAAAAGTTCATAAGGGCGTTATTATTGCTATATTAAAATGCAGGTTAATATTAGTAATTGGGGCAAAAATGACTGCGAATCAGGAACATAATTATTCAAATTCACCGATTTGGCAGCCCTTCACGCAAATGAAAACGGCTGGCCCCCCACTGAAGGTAATTCGTGGCAAAGGATCGGTGCTGGAATTAGCAGACGGGCGGCAAATTCTCGACTGCATTTCTAGTTGGTGGGTGACTGTTCACGGGCACAGCCATCCGGTTCTCGCCGAGGCTCTTTACGAACAAGCCCAAAAGTTAGAACACGTAATCTTTGCCGGATTTACTCACGAACCGGCCGAGAAACTTGCGAGTAAATTGCTAACTCATACGCCTGCTTCTTTAACGCGGATTTTCTTTTCTGATAACGGCTCGACTGCTGTTGAAGTTGCTCTGAAAATGGCTTTTCAATATTGGCGCAATCTCGGAGAAACTAACCGCACTAGCTTTATTAGTTTTGAGGGAGGTTATCACGGCGATACTGTGGGCGCGATGTCGGCTGGCAGAAGTTCGCTGTGGTGGGAATCTTTTGCACCTTTAATGTTTGCTGGTGATGTTGTTCCTTTTCCGGCGACTTTTGACGGCGATGATGAGGTGGAAAGCAAGGAGGCGGCGAGTTTAGAGAAATTGGAGTTTTTGTTAAAGCAGGGCGGCTATGCGGGAATTTTTATCGAACCTTTGGTGCAAGGTTCTGGGGGGATGCGAATGTGCCGCCCTGAGTTTTTGCGGGCGATCGCACAACTTGCCCGCCAATTTAATGTATTGTTGATTTACGATGAAGTAATGACGGGTTTTGGGCGCACGGGCGAACTGTTTGCCTCGGTTAAATCTGGAACTTCACCGGATATCCTGTGTTTGTCTAAAGGATTGTCTGGTGGCTGTTTGCCAATTGCTGTCACAATGGCATCGGAGGATATTTATCAAGCTTTCTGGCGAGATGAATGGGACAAAGCTTTTTTTCACGGTCATTCTTACACCGGAAATCCCTTAGCTTGTGCGGTGAGTGTAGCATCCTTGGAGCTTTTGGAGCAAAACCCAAATGTGTATCAAGGGATGGAAAAACTCCACCACAAATATCTGAATCAATGGCTGAGAAATCATCCTAAACTAGAACGGATTCGGACTTGTGGCACCATCGCAGCAATGGATGTGAAAACGGAAAGCGATTCCGGTTATTTTAATGACATCGCTCCTGTATTGAAAGCCAAATTTCTCGAAGCGGGGTTTTTACTCCGCCCCTTGGGAAATACGCTTTACTTGATGCCTCCCTACTGCATTTCTCCTGATGAACTAGAATCCATTTATCGGGTAATTCGTCAGGTTTTGGATACTCTGTAAACCCTTTAATTTTAGTAATGAATTTACCCAATTGGAACGATTTGGCTGACGACGCGCTGGCGGGCAAATGTCTCTCTCGCGAGCAATCTTTAGCCGTATTGCGCGCACCGGATGAGGTTTTGCTGGAACAACTAAACGCAGCTTATCGGGTGCGCCGCCACTACTGGGGAAACCGAGTCAGGCTGCACTATTTGTTAAACGCTCAAAGTGGCCTTTGTCCTGAAGATTGCCATTATTGTTCTCAGTCAAAAATTTCGACTGCGGAAATTGAGAAATATCCGCTTTTAGCTAAGGAGAAAATTCTGGATGCCGCCCAACGCGCCGCAGATTTAAAAGCTGGTACGTTTTGTTTGGTAATTTCCGGGCGTCAACCTAGCGCATCCACTTTCGATCGCGTTTTGGATGCTGTCGAGACTGTGAAGGCAAATTATAACCTAAAAATTTGCGCTTGTTTGGGATTGTTGAGCGAGGAGCAAACTCATCGTTTGGCTAAAGCTGGAGTCGATCGCGTAAATCACAATCTCAATACTTCCGAATCATATCACACGGACATTTGCACGACTCACACTTTTGGCGATCGGGTGGAAACCGTCGAACACGTAAAAGCAGCGGGAATCACAACTTGTTCCGGCGGAATTTTGGGGATGGGCGAATCGGATGATGATGCGATCGATTTAGCGCTTTCGCTTCGCAACTTGGGCGTTACTAGCGTGCCGGTTAACTTTTTCATTCCGATTCCCGGCACACCATTTGCAGATGTGAACAGGTTAACTCCCCGCCAATGTTTGCGAATTCTCTGTTTGTTCCGATTTTTGCTTCCCAGTCAAGAAATTCGGATTGCTGGGGGACGGGAAGTGCATTTGCGATCGCTGCAACCTCTCGGACTCTACCCCGCTAATTCTATCTTTGTTGGCGATTATCTGACAACTCCCGGACAAGCTGCCCATCAAGATTGGGACATGATTCGAGATGCGGGATTTGCGATCGAATCCCCCGAAGATGCGGGATTTGCGATCGAATCTCCCGAAGATCAGACGGCGGTTGAAACCGCGTCTACACAAACGATGTCCGCCTCCGCGGACTAAAGAAGATCGCCTAATTTTCACCGCCAATTCTTCAACCCGCGGAGGCGGGTTTTGTCTGTATAGCCGCGAATTATATTCGCCCGGTCTTCTTGAATTAACCAATCTCAAATCATACAAGAGGGGGAAATTATGGACAAACGCGAAGAAATTACGATCGCAGAATACCAGCTAACTGCCGAATCTTTTCGATCAGGAACTTGGCATCACGACGTATCCCAAAATCGCTCCGCACTGACCGCAGCCATGCCCCGCAATCCCGGTAAAATTCTCGATATAGGATGCGGGCCGGGACGAGATTTAGTAGCCTTCAAGAGCCAAGGACACACAGTTGTAGGCTTAGATGCAACTCCAGCTTTTGTAGAAATAGCAAAAGAGTTGTCAGGATGCGAAGTTTGGCAACAATCTTTTCTGAATCTCGACTTGCCAGAGGCAGAATTTGACGGTATTTTTGCCAATGCTTCTCTGATTCACGTTCCCAGCGACGAGATGGTAAAAGTGCTGCAAAATTTGCACAAAGCCTTAGTTGTTAACGGTGCAATTGTCATGTCAATGTGCCGGGGAAATTGGGAAGGATACGACGAGAGACCAACGGGAAAACGCTATACAACCGGATGGGAATATCATACTTTAGCGCCTTGTTTAGAACAAGCGGGATTTGCAATTGTCAATCACTACTATCGCCCCCCCGGCTTACCCCGCGAAGCTCAATCTTGGGTAGTAATAGTGGGCAAAAAAATATAACGTAAATGGGAAATTGCCAATCATTCCCCTCTCTTCCTCTGCGCCCTCTGCGCCCTCTGCGGTTAAAAAAAACTAATTCAAAAATTTACAGAGGATTGTTGTATACTGTTCCACAGTCAAAACAACCAATTTCTGCATAACTTAAAACACAATTAATATGACAGAGAAATCCCACATTTTTTTAGCAGGTGCTAGTCGAGGAGTCGGCTTAGAAATCGCCAAATGTCTCACAGCAAAAAAGATGCAAGTAACAGCACTTTTGCGATCGCCCGCAACCAGCACCGAATTAGAAGCAATGGGCATCAAAGTCGTGACTGGCGATGCTTTGGATGCAGCAGCTATGGAAGCGGCGATGGCTGGCGGTGAGCCAATTCATGCCGTAATCAGCACAATTGGCGGCTTGCCCAAAGATGTAGAATTATCCGATTATTTGGGCAACAAAAACTTGATTGATGCGGCTGTCAAAGCAGGCGTGCAAAAGTTTATTTTAGTTTCATCAATCGGCAGCGGTAATAGTGTCGGCGCTTTGCCGCCCCAAGCTTTAGAAACTTTGCGCCCGGTTTTAATTGAAAAGGAAAAAGCCGAAAATCATTTGATAGCAAGCGGGATGATTTATACAGTGATTCGTCCGGGCGGACTCAAATCGGAACCTGCAACAGGCAACGGTATTTTAACAGAAGATTGTCGAGTTGCTGGAACAATTCACCGGGCGGATGTAGCGCAGCTAGTTTGTCAGTGTTTAGTTTCTGATGCTGCTAACAATAAAGTTTTGTCGGCGGTAGATAAACAGATGGTTTACGGCAATTCAGAATTTGAGGAATTAAATCTGTAGGGGCGGGTTTTACCAACAATAATTGCCTAAAACCGATAATCTCGTAAACCCGCCCCCACTTGGGTGGCGATCGCGCGGGGTGGGGGCGGGTTTTTGAGTCTTTGGGTATCCTTTGAAACTATTGGTGAACCCGCCCCTACAAGTTTTTGACGGAGGGCGATCGTAAACCTGTCCCCAACCAACGGCAAATCTCAAGAATCGAAAGGCTTAATCCACGATCGCCCGATCGCCCAATCCAGAACCAAACCCGCGATCGCAAACAATACCACACTCTCCACACCGCGAACAGCAAACGGCAATAACTCCTGTAGTGCGGGCATCTTGCCCGCCTCAAAAGAAAGTCCCGCCTCAAAAAACAATCCAGCATCCAACTGTCCAAAAGCCCGCACCAACCCAAAAGCCAACACCGCACCAGATTTAAGCTGCGGGTTAACATCTCGGCGAATCGCATAGCGGTAAGTCACGCCGAACAAAAAACCCCCCAAAAGTGCGATCGCCCCTCGGGCGGCAAAATTTAGGTCAATTTCCCTTACCTGCAAACTCGCCAGAGAATCCAACCTATTTGCTAGAATTAAGCTATTACCAAGGGCGATCGCCCCAAAAGCCAGCAAACAAGACAAACCAGCAACAGTCCCTGCCTTCAAAGATTCTACCCGTTCAGCCGCACTAAAATTTGACGAATCCTTCACAGCGCCCTCATTTCAAAAATGGCTCAAATTGACTTATCATAGGGGTTGGAGTCACTTTGTACAGTTTGTTCAATAAATAGCTATGGATATTTTGTCACTCGGTTGGGTTTCGGTGCTAGTTCTGTTCTCCTTCTCAATTTCAATGGTCATTTGGGGACGCAACGGTTTCTAGATTCCAGAATAGCTTGCGGGGCCAGCTTTTTAACTGCCCCGCATTTTTTTAAATCCTATTTAACCAAATCAAAATAACAGGAGTTGGAAACATGAAAGCAAAAAAAATCTTAATGTTAGTGGGCGACTTTGTAGAAGACTACGAAGTAATGGTTCCCTTCCAAGCACTGCAAATGGTAGGTCACACCGTCCACGCCATCTGCCCGGACAAAGCAGCAGGCCAAACAATTCGCACCGCTATTCACGACTTTGAAGGCGATCAAACCTACAGCGAAAAACCCGGTCACAACTTCACTTTAAACGCGACTTTTGACGAAATCAACCCCGCCGACTACGACGCTTTGATTATCCCCGGAGGACGCGCCCCAGAATACATCCGCCTCAACGAACAAGTGCTGCAAATTACCCGCTACTTTGCCAACAGCAAAAAGCCGATCGCATCTATTTGTCACGGCTTACAGGTTCTAACCGCCGCCGGCGTACTCGAAGGCAAACGCTGCACCGCATACCCGGCTTGCAGCCCGGACGTACTCCGGGCCGGCGGCAAATATACAGAAGTTCCCGTTACCGAAGCCGTAGTCGATGGCAATTTAGTCACCGCCCCCGCGTGGCCAGCACATCCTAACTGGCTAGCTGAATTCCTGAAAGTTTTGGGAACGAAGATCGAACATTCAGATAGTCATTAGTTATTAGTCATTAGTCATTAGTTATTAGTTATTAGTCATCAGTTATTAGTTATTAGTCACATGAAAATTTTCACAGTCAAAGTTAAACCTAATTCCAAACAGCCAAGCATCGAAGAGCAACCCGACGGCAGCCTCACAATACATCTCAAGTCGCCGCCCGTGGATTGTAAAGCCAATCAAGAATTAATCATGCTGTTGGCAAAAAAGTTTAAAGTGCCGAAATCTGCGATCGGCATTAAATCTGGTATTTCTTCTAAAAATAAACTTGTCGAAGTTGCGATCGAACCTTTAACTTAGAAATAAAGGTAATAACAAATCTATCTAAAGATGGATACAAACTCAACTTTAAAATCCTATATTAGTAGTTGTAGAGTTAGAATAAAAAATTATGAACATTGAAAATAGAGTCGAAGCAACAGCGAAGAATATTGAAGGCAAAATCCAAGAAGCTGTTAGCGAAGTTACAGGCAATCAAAAAGATAAATTAGAAGGTCAAGCCAAGCAGGATGAAGCATCAGCAATTCACCTGAAAGAAGACCTCAAAGATAAAGCAAAAGAGATTGTAGACCGAGCTTAATAACAGTATTCCCTACAAGTTTCCTGCCTACTAAATCCCGCAAACATATCGTTTGCGGGATTTTTTATAATTAGCCTAAATCATTTGTACCAATATCTTGGGGCGGGTTTTACCAACGATTATTAGTGGCAAAATTCATCGGCTAACTACCCCTACAGATTCTAGTAATTCATAGTGCAAAAGCATTAATTTTGTGGCTGGAATTGTTTCCATTGCATAAGTTGTGCCATCTTGATGAGAAAATTCTACCTCAAAAGCACTGCCATCAAATTCCATCACGACTGTTCCTACTTGTCCTTTATATAATTTAATGATTTGTTTTGTTTCAAAATGGGTGGCTTCTAAATCTTCAGTTAAAGCAACAATATCTAGGTCTTTAATTGTTTTCATTGTTTTTACCTCACTTTTTGACGGGATAACAACTTGTTAATCTGGGGAAACTTTCACCTAAGCGGACGATCCAAGCTGCTAGAATCAGAGATTCACCTACTTCGGTTTTCAGCAAGAATTTCATGTTGTAATGTGTTCCGTATTCATTGTTTTTTTGAATAACAACATCTTCGTTGATAGCAGCTTCTTTTAAAGCCTGTTTGAGCATTTCAGCATTTTTTAGGGTAATGCCTAACTTACTGGCAAACAAAACAGCTTTATTTTTTCCTTCTTGATGATTCGGATTTAGAGAATATTCTTCTATTTTATTGCCTAAATCTGCTCGATTACCATTGGGCAGTTTCACTATTAATAACTGTTTTTGAAGGACAAAAGAGAATATTAGTCGGCTACAATAATCGACTTTTACTCAAATGTCAATTATATCGTCTTTGAGTTGGGGGGCGGGTTTATCAACATTATTGATGGGTGGCAAAATGGATCGGTGAATCTGCCCTTCCTTTCAATGCCCAATGCCCAATGCCCAATCCCCGATGCCCAATTCTCAATGCCAATAAAAAAGCCAGGGATGGATATCCCCAGCTCGAAACATACCACAATTAGTTTTGAGAGTTGGGAGGGCGATGTTTCAGAATCGACCCCACCCACTTTTACCCAAATTAAATCAGGGTAATGTCAGCAGCTGTAATGCCCGGTCTGCCATTCAGATTTGCCAGGATAACTACTCCGCCAGCAGTACCAACACCGTTAGAGTCATATCCTAGTCGTCCGGTTTGATTTTCATAAAAGACGAACGGATCTGACGCGCCCGCCCCGGCTGGACCAAAACTGCCGTTGTACTCCCCACTCTCAAGCGCCAAGAACGCCTGCGAAGAAAGTCGATTCGTATTTTGCACTCCCCTCAAGTTGGGGAAGCCGTTGGAGCCATTGATTTGGAAGATAAACTTGTCTTGGCCGATCGTAAAATCGCCGATTTGGTCTGTGTCGGTACCCACGGCGCCCTCGCCGAAGTTGTTGTAGTAGAAACTGTCATTACCTGAGCCGCCAATCAGGGTGTCTGCACCAGGCCCGCCGCCGAGAGAGTCGTTACCGTCGCCGCCGATCAAATAGTCGTTTCCAAAGCCGCCCAGCAGGGTGTCGTTTCCGGCACCGGCATTTAAGGTATCGTCCCCCAATGTTGCATTGGATGAGTCGCCGAACAGGATGTCATCCCCGCTACCAGTAGTGATGACATCAGTGCCGTTGCCACCAATAATGAAGTTGCTGCCTAAGGTATCGGTAATCAAGTTTGGCGCTGTAAGACCGTTAGTGCCGGTAAAGTCGACGCTGCTAGCGTAGGAGATGAAGTCGTTACCCTCCAAGTTGCCAATCAGGCGATCGCGATTGCTGCCAAAGATCAGGGTGTCACTTCCCTCGCCACCGTTAAAGAGGTTGGTGACGGTGAAGCTGCTGGCAGTAGTAGGATTGGTGTAGCCAATTAACAGATCGTTGCCCAGCGCGCCTTCGAGAGTAATCAAAGCAGTACCAGTACCAGCAAAAATGGCAGCGGTAGCATTGATAGTATCGTTGCCATCTCCACCGACTGCATTAGTAAATGTACCGCTCAGGCTGTCGTTGCCTTCGCCGCCGATCATCGAATCGCTGGAGAAGGCAGCGACGATCGTGTCATTGCCCACTCCGCCGTCGAGCAAGTTGCGACCCGCGAAGCCTCCAAATGAACTCTGGGCACCTCCGCTCAAAGTTACATTCACCGTGGTTCCTGACGTGATGAAGTCGTCGCCGACACCTCCCAACGCGGTATCCTGGGTAGCAAAAACCCTGATCGTGTCGTTGCCGTCGCCGCCGTCGAAGAAGTTTTTGCCGGCGCCAAACTCGGCGATACCGCCGACGAGAGAATCGTTGCCGGCACCGCCGATCAAGGTGGTTTTCTCAATGCCAATGGTGACGAAGCTGCCTAGAGCAAACTGGTTCGGCTGGCTACTGTTGCGAATGACTAAAGTATCGTTGTCAAGGTCGCCCGACAGATAGCTGTTGCTGGCCACACCGTACAGTGTGTCGTTGCCTCTACCGCCGAACAGAGTATCTTTTTGATTTATACCTACAACGTAGTCGTCGCCACGGTCCCCCCGCAAGTAGTTGCTACCTGCATTGCCACCGGCGCTGCCGCCGACTGGAAGACCGAGGTTGTTGCCGCCGCCGGAGATGAAGAAGCCGAGGGAGTCATTGTCCTTGCCGCCGTAGAGGGAGTCTCTTCCGAGGGCGCCTCCGAGCATCGTATCAGTGCCCTCATTACCAAACATGAGGTTGCCATCGACTGTACCTTGGAGCAAGTCTTCTCCCGCACCGCCGTACAGGGTCGTATTCCGGCTTTGAGCGACTACGGTGTCACTGCCTGCGTCGCCATACAGCAAAGCCCGCTCGCGCTGGGCTACTAATGAATCTTCGTCGCCGCCGCCGTACAGTGTATCGTTCGGGCCGACGGAAGTCAGAGTATCGTTATCGGCTTGGCCAAATATTAAACTGCCGCCGAGGGTAGAAGTTGTAATTCCATCCGCCCCCGCTCCAGCGAAGATTGTATCCGGGCCCAGTCCCGGAGTGTTTAAATTAGTTTGATCGGAATTGTCAGTTAACGTTGTCATAAAGCTTCACTCCTCTACTTGTTGGTCATCGCTGGTGCGACTACAGACACTGCCTAGAACACCGAATGTTTGGATTCCGCTGTAGTTTAACCTGTTTGCCAGCCGCAAGTCTAGCCTACTGGCGTTAACCCTGTCTAGACTTTCTCCCTCGCGGATTTTTTGCTTGTAAGCTTTTATATTCAATGTCTTCACCCTTTAATAATCCTGCTGCACTGTCTCAGGTGCTCACGCTCAATAAGACGCGGCTCATATTCTTAATGTTCCATTCTGGATTGGCGGTCGGGGATCGCGTCCGGGGGAGGACATTAAAGATTAAAAAAGGCTGATCTGGGTGATCGGGAAGACAAGGGAAATTGGGAGATTTGTTACTTGGTAACAAGGCTTTGTGGCAATTTCCGGTTTTCCAGGCAGGGCCGTCATTTAATAATTCTGACCCGGATTGAACCGAGTACCGCTCCGGGCTTTAAAAGTCTACGCCCCGCTTTAGTTCTACGCCCCGATCGCCGTAGTGTTTGTGACAGTATACCTCGGAGTGTACGCTTGCCAAGTCAAAGTAAGCGTGGGGTTTGTGGCAGCGCCCGGTGATAATAATTTCTGTATCCCGCGGCTTGCGTAGCAGGGCTTCGACGATCGGCTCTACCGGCAGCAGTTCTAAGTCTACTGTGGGATTGAGTTCGTCGAGAATAATCGTTTTGTACCAGCCACTGGCGATCGCACATTTGGCGATTTCCCAGCCGCGTTCTGCTTCTATGCAGTCTAGCTCTTGCTGTTGCCCCCGCCAAACTATAGCATCTCGGCCGCACCGCTGGTGATCTACTAGCTGCGGGTAGCTTTGGCGCAAAGCTGCGATCGCCGCATCTTCTGTATAACCAGTGCCACCTTTGAGCCATTGCACGATTAACACCCGGTGAGATTGGTCTTGACTGATACCCCTACCTATTGCCTGCAAAGCTTTGCCCAAAGCGCTCGTAGACTTGCCTTTGCCCGCTCCGGTGTATATTTCGATACCGGAAATATGATGGTCTGCCGCTGCGGGGTTATAGTGGGGCTTCATTTCTGAGTGTAAGTCGGCAATCTCCAGCAAAGCTTCGGGGGCCGCTCGCCCTGTGGCGATGACTTCTAAATATTCTGGTTTGTTTTTGAGGGTTTGGACTACTTCGTCAACTGGCAGCAAACCCAAGTCCAATACCGGGTTTAGTTCGTCTAGTACCACGACGGAATAGAGCGAGCTTGCGATCGCTCCTTTGGCGATATCCCAGCCTCGCTGAGCTTCGGCGCGATCGAAGCGGGTGATTGCTTCGGCCCCAAAATATTCGGCTCTGCCGGTTCGCACTTGGTCGATCAAGTGCGGAAATGCCCGTTGCAAGGCTTCTATTGCCCCGTCTTCGTCGTAGGAGCGGCCGGGGCCTTTGAGAAAGCGCAGCAACAAGACTCGCGTGGGCGAGTCAGAATTGATACCCAGCCCGATCGAGCGCAACACTACTCCCAAAGCTGCCTGAGACTTGCCTTTACCAGCGCCGTCGTAGACGTGAATCTGACCCGCGGCGCGTTCCGACCGGGATGAGGCTGTCCGAATACCAATGCCATTCCTTACCATAATCAGCAGTTGTTTGAGTCTGTATCGGGGTGGGTATTCGATCGCGCGCCTTGAATGTCTAATTTTTCCATTCTGTTGGCGGATCTCAACAGATTATACGATAAGTCCTAACCCCCAATTTTTTAAGTCGCGATCTAACGCAATCAGGTGCTCAAACCTCCGGTTAAGATTATTCCGTTTGTGCTGTACAATTAAAATTCAACACGGACTGATATACCTAAAGGCTTATGATTGCGAGTGTTTTCCCATTTCGGACTGTTTTGGTGCAAATTTTAATTATGTTTTTGGCGATCGCGATCGAATCGTGGTTTTTGCAAAAACTACTTAAACTCGGCCCCAAAACCAGCATTGAATATACAGCCATCCTCAATCTCTCTTGCACTTGCGTAGGCTGGTTAGTTTTCTTCGGCATTGAAAGCGTCCTTAGCAAAGATTTGCGGGAACAGCTTATCGGTTATATCTTATTAGGAAGAGCGGATAATGTTTACGCTCCCATAACTATGATAGCACTCTCAGTATTAGCAGTCACATTTCTAGCTAAATGGCAGGGATTAGAATTCATAGAGAACATGGTTGCCGGCAATAAAAAAGCTTCCACACCTCAGTTTTTAGGGCCGCCCACCCTCACCCGCCGTCCTCCCAAAAAAACTTTTCAAGTAACTACCCAGTTTGGGGGAATTTTAATCGCCCACACTGTTAGCAATCTCGTTATTTTAACCGTGTTGTTTTTGCAAAGCGTCTATTGAAATTTATGATGAAGCAATTTTTAGATGTCACTCAGCAACTCACTAAGCTGACGAACAACCTTTGGGAAACCAATAAAAAAATCCAAAAGGCGATGATTCCGCCTAAAGTTGTCCACTGGAAGACTCCTTTACTACTCAGCATCTTTTTAGCTTTGCTGACAGTGGCGGCAGTCACTGACTGGCGGACGAGAACTCTACTTTTTGATATGAGCTGGTTATTTTTTACACTTTCAATGGGTTTGCTGACCAGCCAGCAACCTTTTGTGATTAAAGGAGTAAGTCTGAGTCCGTGGGTGACAAGCATCTTAATTGGCTTGTGGTTGCTGGTAAGATTGCCGTCGGATAGGAAGGAAATAGCATGGATATCCGGCCCTATTATAGCAGTAGTAGTTCTTGCTATAATAGAGATTTGGAATAGCGAGTCAAAACGGGAAGGTATCAGGTCGTTGGTGCGCCCTCAGTTTTTGATGATTACTCTAGTTCACCTGCTGTTTTCCTGTTGGTTTGCTTTTCACTTTTTAATTCAAGGTTGGATACAACAGTATCCGAGCGTTTTATCTCAGGATTTAAGGCAAAGCGATTATGTGGTGACATTTCAACGGCCAACTATTAATCGCTCCCGAGGAGTTGTCATCCTCAATGCAATGGAGGGATACCTGCGAAATGAAGCCCGCACAAAACCGTGGGCGCAGGTAGAGCAAATGTTAATAGATATTGACAACGAGCGATTTTTTCTGCGGAATCAAGCTTTAAAAACAACTGGGTTAGTCCCAGAAGATGCAAGCTGGGATGTCAAAACTTCGATCGTCCAAGGAGAGTCCCGCTATCAGTTAGAGATGCAGGCAACTTGGCTGGGATTGGTTTTTAGACCCGAAATATATTCGTTTACCAAATCTTGCGAGGTGTTCCAGATAGCCAATAGGGCGACTGTAACCTGCGATGCCATCAAACGCTCTCAACCCGGACAGAAAAAAGATGGAACGGCGAGAGACAGTCAAGTTTGATTCTGTCTCTGTTAACTAATTGCGATCGGTATAGCGGGAGAGTGGGAGAGTCTGAGAGTCTGAGATGGAAAAAATCCTGTTTCTTCCCTATTCCCTATTCCCTATTCCCTATTCCCTCTTCCTTCTTCCCTATTCCCTATTCCCTCTTCCTTCTTCCCTATTCCCTATTCCCTATTCCTTCTTCCCTATTTCCTCTTCCTTCTTCCCTCTTCCTTCTTCCCTCTTCCTTCTTCCTTAAACTAAAGTATGGCGAAAGTTTTCAGCGGGTTAATAACTAGATGAATTTGAGAAGAATCTTGACAGTCGCGACCAATGTATTTTGGGAAGTAATTCGCGATCGCATCCTTTACTTAATTATTATTTTTGCTCTGTTGATGGGCGCCTCGGTACGGTTGATACCCGAATTAGCGGCAACAACCGAGAAGAAAATTATCTTAGATGTCGGTTTGGCTGCTATGAGCCTCCTCGGTCTAATTGCCACAGTCTTTGTGGCTACCGGACTGGTCAACAAAGAAATTGAAAAGCGGACTGTTTATCTGTTAGTTGCCAAGCCGATAAGTCGGGCTGAGTTAATTGTGGGCAAGCACTTAGGGCTGTCGGCGGTGCTAGCGGTGCTTGTAGCGGCAATGACTGTTATCTATCTGGCTATTCTGAGTTTGAGCCGCATTCCTTTCCCTTTGGAAAGCATTTTAATCGCTTCGCTGTTTATCTGGTTGGAGCTTTGTCTCATGGCCAGTGTCGGGATTTTATTTGGGGTTTTTAGCAGTTCGCTGCTGGCAACTTTACTGACATTTGGCGTTTATTTAATGGGACATTCGACGCGGGATTTAGTGGCTTTGGGCAAGTTAACTAAAAATCCTGGCATTGAACAATTGATGATGGGACTTTATCTGGTTTTGCCGGATTTAGCCAGATTCAATTTGAGAAACGATGCTGTTTACGGACAAGTTCCTTACTTGGCAGGTTTGATTACAGATGCTGGCTACGGTTTGCTGTATGTGGTGCTGCTGTTGTCAATTGCGATAGCCATATTTTCCCGCCGGGAATTTTAAAACGCGCCTGCCCTACTTTCAAAAGTTTGAGTATCTCTATCAAATTATCACGCTAAAATATCAAGGAGGCGCTCGCTCAGAAATCTCGGCTAAAACTCAAACTTTTAATTGATCCCGAATAAGCTGTTCTGCATTTAAATAGTACCTTTGGGCGGGCTTTTCGGCCCGCCCCGCAAGATCGGGACTTACGCATCGGGGCCCAGAAACCGGGTTTTTTACCTTGGGTGGGGTCTACAACGCGTCTTTTCGTAAAAAAACTAGGTTTCTAAACAATGCGTAAGTCCTAAAGATGTTGAAGAGAAATCACCCTGTAAATTAGATTGCGATAGCTTAGCAGTAATAAAAGTTGAAATTATGTTAGTAGAAAAACTCGAACAATTAAAAGATATTTTCGCACAAATGGAACGGGCTTTGATTGCCTACTCCGGCGGAATAGACAGCACTTTGGTGGCAAAAATCGCTTTTGATGTGTTGGGCGATCGCGCTTTGGCAGTGACGGCTGTTTCGCCGTCTTTACTGCCAGAAGATTTAGAAGATGCCCGCATTCAAGCAGCAGAAATTGGGATTGCCCACCAGGAAGTAGAAACTCAGGAAATGGCCAATCCCAATTATACTTCTAACCCGGTTAACCGCTGCTATTTCTGCAAAAGCGAACTGCACGATACTCTGAAACCGCTAGCACTAGCAAAGGGTTATCCTTATGTGGTTGATGGGGTTAATGGTGACGATTTAAAGGATTATCGTCCCGGAATTCAAGCTGCGAAGGAACGGGGGGCGCGATCGCCCTTAGCAGAAGTAGGCATGACTAAATTGGAAGTGCGGCAATTGGCAAAAGAATTGGGTTTGCCTTGGTGGGACAAACCGGCTCAACCTTGTTTGAGTTCGCGCTTTCCTTACGGCGAAGAAATCACCGTTGGAAAGTTGCAAAGAGTGGGGCGCGCTGAACGGTATTTGCGGCAGTTGGGACTGAAAAATTTGCGAGTGCGATCGGACGGAGATACGGCGCGGATTGAGTTACCCGCAGAGGAGATTCAGGAGTTTGTGCTAAATACGGATTTGCCTACATTGGTGGCGGTGTTTCAGGAGTTTGGTTTTGTGTACGCGACTTTGGATTTGGAGGGGTTTCGCAGCGGCAAATTAAATCAGGTTTTGCAGCAGGAGTTGTTGGGGGCGAAAGGTTGATTAATTGTCTTGAAAAAAAGTCACTACCACCGTGTGTTCGTCCCGATCGCATTTAACTTGAAAACGGCGCTGAGGATAAAGCGATTTTAGGCGACTTTCCCACATCTGAGCTAATGCTTGTCCCAAATACAATAAATTGTCAGTGCTAGCGTTTTGGGCACCGGGGAGAATGTCATCAACGTGCTGGTGGTTCATCACCTGTTCAATTCCGGCGACATCATTCCCCAGCTCGATTTTCCACTGTTCGTATATTTGACTGTTAAAGGCTTCGGACAAAAAGATACCGCCTTCATGTTCGACAAAATCTGGCCAGAATAGTTTTGTGAAAGCTATGGCAATTTCAATGTTAGCTGCTCCAAAAAGATAATCCCAAAGCGAGAAATCATCACCGTTGGCTTTTTTCCATTGCTGGAAATCGCTTAGTTTATCTGCATTCAAGGATATTTGTTTGAGGGACATAATTTCTAGGGTATTTCATCCAATCTAGCGGGCCTCACTGTTTTCTCAGGTTGCACGAAAATGTCTCCTGCTGGGTTTTGGTTATGTTTGTATTCAACGGCGTGAGGTGTCGGCACATTTGCATGAGCCTTTCCTGTCAAGTCTACTCGCTTAATTGCCCGTCCGCTGTCATCGTAGACGATATAGCTGGTAATGTTCTTGCCATCCATGCGGTAGAGTAAGTTTCTGGCACCACCTCCATCTAGAGGAAATCGGCCGCTGACCAGGGTTCCGACTGCTATAAGTGTCCTAGCGGGAATGCCAACTGTCCAGTCAACTGGTTTAGACATATATAAGTCCTGAATTATTTTACCACCTCAGTTTGATATATGTAGGGGTGAATAATCTGGGCGGTAATACTCGTGACATCGCCCACGAATTCAAGCAATAGCATAAACTAAACTAGCAGCAAGAGTAGTAGCAAGTTTTATGAAAGTTAAATTTAAGTTGATTTCCGTCGTGTTGGCTTTGTTGTTGTCGGCGTACATCCCCTTTCGGGTTCTAGCTAACCCGCAACCTGCCGGTGATACGGTTAGCTCTGCATTATGGTGGCAAGTTGCTGTATACAATCAGGTACAACAAATTAAAGACAGGCAATATCAAGGCTGTGTGTGGGGCGATTCTATTTCCTCGGCCCTCGGCGATTCTTTGGGCGAGCAAAACTTTAATTTTGCGATCGGCGGGATGAGTTCAGTTTCGCTACTAGAACAGCTTAAACTGGTAGTTCCTTTGCGGTTTACCTGCGAAAAATCGATTTTGGCGATCGGTACAAATGATGCTATGTACGGCATTAGCGATGAGCAGTTTGTCAGTAATTTAAAAGAGGCGATCGCCGTGATGCGATCGCTCGGAACCAAACAGATTATTCTGATTCCTGCTTTTTACTCAACTCTTGCTGCTAGCTACAATCCTAAATTTGCAGGAACAATTGCGAGAGTAGACGAAATTAACGTTCTCATCGATAAAGTAGCAGCAGACGAAAATATTCCTGTGGAATCTAGCGGCATACAAGCATTATTTAAGGAAAAGGCTCTCAATGAAGATTTAACAATTGACGGCGTTCACCTCAATGCTAAAGGTTTAGATATATACAGAAAAGCTTTGTTAAATATTTTCTGTAGTTTAGACTAAAAAATGAGCGCAGCTAAAAGTAGCCACCTTTGAATCT
Source organism: Microcoleus sp. S13_C3 (assembly GCF_036700905.1). Taxonomy (NCBI): domain Bacteria; kingdom Bacillati; phylum Cyanobacteriota; class Cyanophyceae; order Oscillatoriales; family Microcoleaceae; genus Microcoleus; species Microcoleus sp. S13_C3. The sequence continues at coordinate 42,852 of NZ_JAUBPT010000066.1, forward strand.
CAGGCAAGCTGTTGCTCAAAAACT
>NZ_JAUBPT010000067.1:0-40708 GCF_036700905.1 Microcoleus sp. S13_C3
ATAGGGCATAGGGCATAGGGCATAGGGCATAGGGCATAGGGCATAGGGCATACCTCACTTTTTTGAGAACCGCTATACTTACCAATACCTCAAAAACCGGGTTGTTTCTCTGTAAGCAAACCCGGTTTTTGCGTCCAAGACTGAGGAAATTGTACCAATTTTTGATTAATCGGCGTGCGATCGCCACAAAAATTGCAGCTTGAGTTTCAAGGATTTCTGTGAAGATGGCTTACCCAGAAACCGACTTTTATCTACGAAAATGCCCAGTAAAACGCGAGGCATATCCGGTGCAAAACCCCGTTTCTTTTGCTTTGGGGGAGTGATATAAAAAAGCGTTTTTTAAATTATACATCGCCTTTTGTGTCCTTGTGGCCTACCCTAGGGGATAGATTTTTTCTGTAATCTTAATTTCTGTATCCTGCCATACAACCGCTGCATTTGGCGGGCAAATTTTCTACATATTTTAACTAATATCGTTTCCGGTTGTATCGGAATGATTTAACCGCAGAGGGCGCAGAGAACGCAGAGGGAGAGAATACAGAGAGGAATAATTCCGATGCTACCGGATTTGATATAACACTTTGTTGAAAACTCTCCCTAGGATTCCGGATGGCTTAGCGGCCTTAACGATAAATGAAAAAGAGTGTTTGATCTCTGGGAGAGCGTTTTTTAATGTACGATATTACCCTATTTACCCAGCAAGACATGGCGAAATGCAGCTTAGTCCTGCGCCATTTAGGTAGAAATACTCCTAGTATGGAAGCCAGCAGCCAGAAGATTGTTAACTATATTTACAGACATTTTTGCGATTCGCAAACTGGAGAAAATACCTGTGCCTTAGTGCGTTTGTTCAAAACTCATCCCTACGGGGAATTAGAAGACTCATTGCAACAATCCGCGCGCCGCTTGATGAAGGGCAATTCCCCCGCCGCCGACATGAAATGTTGGACTCTGCTAGCAGCCGCAGGCACAGAACCTCAGTGGAATTCTCGGCACACAGCAGCAGAAAATACAGCTATTCCATTAGTTAGCCCAAAATTAGTGGCTCAACTGCCGGCGATTTCGGAAATAATCCGGCAGTTCGGTTTAGACATTCCTACCTTCCTCGGAATTGAGCGAGAAAGGTTCCTGCAATTAGAACCCGCAGTATTAAATATTTTTCACGTATCAGAGGCAAAAGGCAGCCCCTTTATTCCTGAGCAAAATTCCTTAATTATCCCCTACCAAGTCAAGTCTGTCTTGGGATTTGGGGGACTTCTGCCGTCAGGAAGTGTGTTTGCGGTAGTGATGTTCCTCAAAGTTAAAATTCCCCACAGCACGGCTGAAATGTTTAAAGATTTAGCACTTAGTGTCAAAACTGCATTGTCCATGCCCGACAAACAAAGTGTTTTTGACTATTCACAAATTTCTAATAATTTTGTTACTAATAACAATATTTACGAAACCCAATTACTGGAATATCAAGTTGCCAATCTGATGCAATTGCTGGACTTTTCAGAACAAGAAATGCTCAGACAAGCGACTCGTTTTCAACAAACTATTGACAATTTACAGCACGAACTTGCCGAATACAAAAATAAAGGACAAGCTGTGAAAGCAAATCAAGATCAATTGACAGGTATCCTCAATATTCCCAATGATTCTATTGTTATGGTCGAAGAAAGTCAAGTAATTCAGCGCTTTAATCAAGGGGAAGAACACATTTAACCCAAGCTCTGTGTTTAAGCTGTTGTGCATTTAAATTGTATATTTCGAGTCCCGATCAAAAATCGCCAAATCCTCTCCCCCGATCCCCATCGGACCTTCTCCCTCTCTAATACCATAGGCAATCTAGATGCAACACAGCTTAGTAACCCGGTTTCTTTGATAAACCGGTTGTTGCTGTATTTTTTTAGTTATACCAGTTCCCCACAAATATGCTGCAATGATCGGAGAGTTTAAGGATTATTATATCAAAGTAAACTACCAAGAAAGAATTGATTTAACAGTTAATGTCCTATGCGCTTTGGAGAAGTCCCTGAGAAGCCTACACCATAATTTACTTAGTTGGTGTATGAATATGTCACTAAAATTGAAAAAAGTCAAAAGGTAAGAAAGCTTTGAGTAAAAAAAGATTTTTTACTTTTGGCTTTAGACTTTTGACTTTTAGCACATCGAGTATTCAACTCAAAACTCAAAACTTAAAACTCTTAAGGCGCTGCTGCCGCCCTGCGGTTGGCAACAATCAGATTAGCCTGATACTCTGCCGCTTTTTGCTGAGCCTTTTGATAGTTCGGGCTGGTTGACGGTACCGCTCTCATGAGCTTAACCGCTTGCTGCCACTCGCTTGCTACTGCGATCCACTCATTTTGAGACTGAGCCGTCTGGGCGGAAATTGCTGCCTTCTGAGCTGTGTTAACGGCTGCCCTCCAAGAGTCAGGCTTAGGCGCGGCGGGTTTTGGTGCAGGAGAAGCTGCCTTGGGCGCCGGAGATGCAGCTGCAGCTTTGGGTGGTGGAGATGTCGGAGTTGGGCTTGCGGGCGCAACAGCAGTGGGAGCGACTTTTGGTGTAGGAGAGGCTGCCTGTGGGGTACCCGGAGATGCACCCGGAGAGGATGCGGCGGCTTTAGAAGGGGGAGATGCGGGTTTAGGGGAAGGGGAAGCAGCTTCGGGGGCTATCGGTTCTGGGTTCGAGTCGCCGAAGGGGAAAGTTTTAGTAAAGAAAAGCCCTGCGATCGCCGCCAGAGGTACTAAGATACCCACAGGTATTACCCATTTGGGAAATTGTTTTTTCGGAGGCGGGGCTTGATCTTCGTCTTCGTCTTCGTCTTCCTCGTCGTCATCTCGATCGAATTCTCCTTCTTGATAATAGTCTTCCTCTTCGGACTCGACATCATCTAAACCTACAGAGTCGTCAGGCATTCCACTATCCAAGGGGTAAGGCATTGAATCTGCAGGCATCAGATCAATTTCATCTTCCCACGCAGGCTCACCGTCACCTGTTCGACGCCCGTAAACCTTTACAGTGTGAATTGATTCGAGTCCCAGCTTCGTCATGCCGGTGCGGATGAAATCAACCAATACCATTTGATCCGGTACTTTGTCTGCCTCCAGAATTATGTGGAGGCAGCCGTTGTCCCGCGTCACATCGGCGTTGATGCCTTTGGGTTTGAGTGTACGGTTGATGCTAGATGCGATCGCTTTTGGATCGCCTTGCTTGAGCAGTTCCCGCGGGTTCTGTTGTGTCATGGGTAGCGCTCTTTTTTTTGGGGGGGTGGAGAGCCGGCAAATAATATTAACCGATCGGCATTCGGCGCACAATATTTATTTACCACATTAACTTCTACTTTGGCATTCTGAGAATATTTCTAGTATCTATTGACCTTTTGCCCCGCGATCCGGCATCAAGCACATAGCCGAAGAAAGAAATTTGTTGTAAAAATTTACAGTAAGGGGCCGATCCTGTGCCCTGTCGCGCATCAGCGAAACAAGCTAGAAAGTTCTATAACTTTGGTTTGCAGGGTTGAGTTTTCTTCCCGGCCCCGTTTTAAAGAAGCTTCTAAGTCTAGCAGCAAGGGCAAACTTTTTTGCAGTTTTTCTAAGCTGGCGTTCTTGACTTCTTGCCGAAAATAGTATACTCGTTTCGGATTGCCGAGGTCTAGAGCTTGAGCAATTTTATCATCGCGATCGCCCGCTTGGATCATTGCCTTTACCCACAGCCAAATCCGAAACTTACCAGTCAAGCCAGCCACAATCCTCAAACCAGGCTCGCTGCGGCCAGTTAACCCGGCCAATAAATCCAAAGCGGCGGAGGTATTGCCCTCGCGAATCGCATCGGCTAGCTGGAAGGTATTCTGGGCGTGACAGTGCACGAGTGCGGCAACTTCCTCCGGGTTCAGAGGTTGGCTGCGGTTGCCCGCAAACAGCAGCAATTTTTCGAGTTCGCTGTATAGCCCGCGGGTATCGCTGCCAATGGATTCGGCCAAAAGTTCGATCGCTGTGGCTGTCAATTTTACGTTCATTTCGCCCGCGACTTGGCGCACCCGCTGGGCTAATTCTTTGTCATTCCAAGGCGGAATCGGTGAAAATTCCCGCACTTGGGCGGACTGGGAAATTAACTTGGTAGACTTGAGCCGGCTGTCGGGTTTTTTGACGGATGTCAGCAGCAGCACGGTGGTAGGGGGAATCACTGGCAGCGTTCGTTCAAATTGTGCTAACAGTTCAGGAGAGCACTGCTGCGTTACAGTCGTATTTGCCAACCAGACAAAACGGCTGCCGGTACCGAAGGGCGGGGTTAAGGCTCGATCGAGCCCTTCGACCACAGCTCCGGCGGAATCGGCAATAATTTTGTCATAGTTAAAACTAGCCCAGTTGGGGTCGAGGACTGTTTGGCGCAAACTTGTCACAGCCTGCGCCATCGCAAAGTCGTCTTCCCCCCAGAACAGGTAAATTTGCATAAACGCTCAGTAGCCCAAAAAATCAGAGTTGCAGGTTCCGCAAGTCCAACATATCCTGAATAGGGCTGTTGGAAGCCCGCACCATAATATAAAATTTGGTGTGGGAGTTTGTCACCGCGAGGAAATCAAGATTGGATGATACTTATCAAGCTTACGTAAATCGGGTGGCGCGAATGACGCTGCTGGACTCTTACAAGTCCCAGGTGGAACACATTCAGGAATCTCCAAAATTTAAGCCCGACGAAGCAGGCAGGAGATATCCTGTACCTTTTCCAGGTTATTCAGTGATTACGCCCCCTGCGGGGGAAGATGCAGAAAATGCTGCATTTTATAGTAATTTGCACTCGAGCCAACAACGGCTATTGCAGGAAATAGGGGAGGGTGCGCTCGTGGCACTGCCTCCTGATAGCTTCCATTTAACCGTAGCCGATTTGATTTGGAGCAGCGCTTTTCGAGATGCCTCTGATAAAAATCCAGAATTTGAGGAGCAACTGCGCTCGCGCATGGCCGATCGTTTTGCAGCCTGCAAACCCTTGGCGGGCGGCGCTCCCATTCGCTGGATAGTGCTGGGGTTGATGGTGATGACTAGAGCTGTGGGTGTTTGTTTGGCACCGACGGACGAAAACTCTTACAAGCAAATTCTGGAGTTTCGCCGATCGATCTATCAAAATCCCGATTTAATGGCTTTGGGAATCGAACAGCAATATCATTTTACGGCCCACATTACTCTGGCTTATTTTGGGGATGTCGGGCCGAACCTTGACCGCGCTCGCTTGTGCGCTTTGCTGTCAGAGTTAAACGAGCAATGGCTGGACACGCCGCAAGAACAGTCCGTACACCGAGTGGAACTGCGGAAGTTTGACGACATGACCACCTATCTCCGACAACCGGAATGGCCTGTTTTTGAGTTTTGAGCGATCGTCAAGATCGAGTATGAGGCATTTGGCAGAAGAAATATCAAATATTCTGCCAAATACCTAATACTGGTCGATAACAAGATATTTTGTATTACCTAAAAACCTTATTTTTTGCCCAATTTGCAGTAACGGTAGCAAACAATAAAGCAACCCGAACGTCAAAGTTGTCAGAATCATCTCCCCAAGCCCATACTGACCTCGATCGATTCTCAAGCAAAATTGCTGGAAAACTTTGGTCAAGCTAATCAATTGATTATACCCCAAAAGCAGTCGATCGCCGGGCAGTCGCCTTCAAGCCGTAGATAGGATTGTTTACCAGATCGTCGCCGTAGGGCGTAAGACCTGAGAAATTACCGTCCCGAGTCATTTCCCTCCGATCACAACCATCCTTCCACCAACACCAAGCCAGCCAACCAATTTCCTGCTCTTTTAGCACCGTCAAAAGTGCTTGATAGGTAAAATCATTCTGGGGTAAATGATTTTCCTTACTGCCATCGAGATCGTAGTAGCAGTATGCGGTTTTCCCCGCGATCGATTCACCTTGCTTGTTGGCGATTTCACCAAAGACGATGGGTAAATTGGCTGCGATTACGGCATTAAGATGCGACATTCCATCATAACCAGCCCAATAAGCGTGTCCGCTAAACAAAAGATTGCGATTTGGATCGCTATCGACTAATTCCCGACCTATCTTTGCGAACACTTCGATCGAAGTACCGCAATCAGGCGCATCAATCATGATTGGGACTTGCAAGTGTTGTCGAATGCTGGCAATTGCATTCTTGTATGAGGTTTTATACGCCTCCAATGCTTCCACAGAATTGTTCGCCCAACGATAGACACCCAATTCGTTAGCAGGATTAACAATCAGATACCGCTGATGTTTTTTCAATACAGCCAAAACAGGTTCCGAAGTCCACCAAGGAATCACCTGGGTGTTGAGGAGGGTGGCATCGGACTTACAGGTTAAGTCCCACAACCCCAGGAGTGGCACGATTTTGTTCGCCTTGCATTGGGCGAGAAATTTATCCAAGTTTTGCAGCGAATAGGCAGGACGAGTCGGTTGACCGTAATCCTTGTACCATTGGATTCTGACGGCATTGGCTCCTGTTTTTTCCAATTCTGCCAGTCGATCGCTTTGAGGAAAATCCCAGTCATCCAACAGGGGTAGGTTAATTCCTCGCAGGACGATCTTCTGCCCGCTTGAATCATAAAGATACCGTCCCTTTGTATGAAGTGTATTCTTGGTTGGCGAAGCTTGCCTAGCGGGTTGGGCTAAAACGGCGCGATCGCCAAACAGAATTGCACTTGCTCCTCCAGCCATTAAACCGACACCTGCCTTTAAAAATTGACGGCGGCCAAGCTCATCAGACATGATGTTTTCTCCTTAAATAAAACTTCGAGTAATTTAGGGTTTAGCGGGCGATCGCCCGAGCGACAAAAACAATTGGGCTTGTTAGATTAATCAGGAAAACTAACCTAATTAAAATCGGCGATCGCACTAAATGTTTGAAGGTCAGACCTCACCTCATTTCTTGCTCTATAGGGAGCGAAGGAAAGAAACGAGACTGTACTATTTCCAACATGACAGCGGATATCGCTTACCGTTCCACGTCGTCCAACCCGTGGTTCTATTGCCTGTAGGTTTGGGCAAATACCATTGATTGCCATCAGCATGGCGGAAGTACAATCCGCCTCGATTGACCTGGCGTGGATTTGTCAGTGGCACCCAGCGCGATCCATTATCGGAAAAGCTGCCATTCCAGCGCACGCCAGAAGTGGTGCTACAAGTGTCACCGTTACAGGTGGTTTGGCTATCATCAACCACATTCCATCTCATGCGGGCCGATCGCCCGTCGATATTGCAATTCCAATCGCCGCCCCACCAGCCGCCGACTTGGCTGGCGATGCTCGCACCGGAAACGGCAAGGGATAAAGCAATGCCGCAAGATATCGCAATTAGTGAACGTTGCATTATAGTCGTCATGGAATTATTCCTCATTTTGGGAACCTCTCTTTTGACTTTTCATTTACTACTCAGTAGTCTGCACCAGATTTTTTATAAACTTGATTATGGGTAAACAGGCAGAGAAGCAAAGTTCTATGCTGCCCTGTTGATTGCTCCATAAAGTGTCGGGTAGATGTTTTATACGGTATGAGAACTTAGGCAGTTATGGAGCAGCAATCTGTGTTCCATGAGATTCTTCAACTCAACGCTTAAGTTAACCGGACAGTTAATGAATTGATTTTTGATATGCACCTTGAATTTGGGAACTATGATTGATGGGCTTCCCCTTACAAGAAAGTGCGGCGCTCTAGAAAATAATTCTCTTTAACCCGTTGAATTCTCTGATTTATATCAGTCTGAAAGGGGCGGGTTTTCTCATCATTTATATAGTCCGCTTTGTTCAATTCAGAATTTTCCTCTTTACTCTTAAGCTCAATAGCGTTTGTGGTGCTGTTAGCATCGAAAAGTGGCTGGTTGTCGTAAAAGGTAATCATTGCAATATCTCCTACTTAATAAAAATCCGATCCGATCCAAGTCGTACCATCTCGAACAAGAAGCATCAGGATGCCGATCGCTCAACTATATCGGGCTTTCATTTCTCGCTTCATCTTTATATATTGACCGATCGCAACTCGGATGATAACTGGTATAGTTCTGGATTTTACGATCGCTAAATTCAGGTAATGGTTACATTGGCAATCGGAAAAGTTGGGGATAGCAAGTGCGATCGCGCGTCAAAGTTCTGGAAAATTCAGGTGAAGCTACGCGATTGGGGTAAAATCGAAGCGATCGCACCATTCAAGAACGAAGAGCGACGATCTTGTAATATCATGTCCGGTCGATTACCATAATTAACTTTCCCTCTCCTCTCCCCCTCTCCCCCTCCCCCCTCTCCCCCTCCCTCCTCTCAATCCTTAATTCAGGTCGATCTCCCGGACATGATATAACCTATCGTGCAAGTTTACCCATCCCGTCATCGGAGGACTTACAATGAGTTTATGACAGACACTCAAAACGCCCAAAATTCTCTCCCCGCAAGCCTTCCTGCTAGAGGAATAGGTGTTTGTTGCCAATCCAAATTTTCTTGAAAAACTAACTATGACAACGATTACGATTCAAATCGATCCAGACATCGCCGCCGCTTTCCAGGTATCACAACCCGAACAGCAGCAAAAAATTCAAACTTTGATTAATCAATGGATGCGACAGGCTCTAAAAATCTGTACGTTGCAAAACACAATGGATAAACTGAGTGATGAAGCTGAAGCTAATGGGCTAACACCAGAGATTTTGCAATCTATCCTTGAGGAATAAAATCCGAATTGTGCTTGACTCTAACGTCATCTTGAGTGCTGCACTGTTTAAGAACTCTTCTCCCCGTCAAGCCTTTGACAAGGCAATGACAACTGGACAAATTAGGATGTCTACAGCTACACTTGCTGAGCTTCAGGACATTTTCAACCGTCCAAAGTTCGATCGCTATCTCTCAAAATCTTCGCGGACTGACTTTCTCAACGATCTAATCCCAGTCGTGGAAACTCTAGAAATTATTCAATCCTTTTCAGTCTGTCGCGATCCTAAAGACGATAAATTTCTGGAACTTGCTGTGAATGGAAATGCCGATTACATTGTCACTGGCGATCGAGATTTACTTGTCTTAAATCCATTTCAAAATATTGCCATCCTATCTGTATCGGAATTTCTAGCAGTGTAGTTCAGACTATACCGTTTGACACTTTGGTGCTAGAAATGGCGCTAGCTGACTTTCTAGATCCTGATTCATTGACTTTTGTGGACTGTAAACCTCAAACCGGTTTACCCCTGGACGCAGACTAGAATTCATGAAGGTGAGCTTACTCATCAACATTGTAGGTTGGATTGAGACGAGAGCGAAATCCAACAAAACCATCGATTTTTTGATGTTGGGTGTCCTTGCGTCGCAGGATGCCTGTTCCACAATAATTATGGAAGATGTCTATTAGACATCTCCCAAAAATGCTGTTAAGAACAGGCAAGATGCCTGTTCCACAATAATTAAAGACATATGTTTAAAAACTTTAAAGAACTCAAGTTTGAAATAACAATCAGTAAAAGTAAGGTGCGTCGCTACGACAATCTTGGCTATTCGCAACTATACATTAGCGACGCACCTTACCGCATCATCAACAGGATGAATAGCCGGGATTTAGTATCATGTGATTAACCTCCTAAAATGACTACAAATTGTTTAAATCTTAGGCAATCGCTTTGAAATAATACTCAGCAAACTGCGCGATGAGATCGGCTTTGTCCCGTCCATTCACTATTGTCCTGGCGTTGAAGAAATCGCGACTATCGCCCCCAATGAAATCGCTCAAACCTACACCCGTAAAACTACCGTCGCGCATTCCCCGAACTAGAATCAGGGCAGCAATTTCAGGGAGAGCAGCTTTTTCTGGACGATCAATCAAATTAATTCCGAGTTTTTCACTCCAGATTCGATAGTTGCGACGACCTGTAATTTGGACAAAACCTCGGCCTTTGAAACGAGGACCATCGCCCGGTTCAGTATTCCCTAAATCATCGCGATCTTCATAATCCCACCCATCAGCTAATTCCATCATGAAGCGTCCAAAATGGGATTCATGTTCGGCGGTTGCGAAAACATAGGCAATTTGCCCGCGATCGATGACGCCATTATCCAGACATTGATTGAGAACTAAAGGCAAATTTTTCTTAGCAAAGGGGCGAATTTCCGATGGGCATTGAGCAATATCTAAAATATTATCAACGCTAGAGAAACCACCGGGCATATCCCAAATCTTGGGTGTGCGACTAACTATTGTTATTGCTTCGGGTTTCACCTTCAGCAACTCAGCCCAAGTATTACGATCGACTTTGCCTGTTACCTTTAATCCACCTGGGACAAATTTGCTGCGATCGGCGGGGCGCATCCGTTGAAATTGCTCCACTGCTGCCTTAGTAACAGACCCAAAAAGTCCGTCAATTTTGGCATCTTTTGGTAATAATCCCCAATCTTTCAAGCGCCTTTGCAGGATTTCGACATCATCAATCAGGTGAGGGGTATCAATAATCCCGTCATTGATTTGTAACTCAACTTTTTCAATGGCCATATTCAGACCTCCAAGTAGTAATAATGACTTTCTGTAGACTCACCCTGGAAGCAGAATGTCAGATATTGTTCGGTTATATAACCCCCTATGTGTTTGTAGTAAAAACTTCATTCCTTGCTCGCATATTTGGGCGAGATTAGGACTCAAGTCCTCAATATAAACTTTTTTATTGGTAATTAACCGGAGGTTAAATCGATTGCAAACCCAGGATTATTCAGAGCTATTTAGAAATTCGATGCAGCCACATTGTTGCAGTAGATTCGATATTGCTGCTGTCCCAAGTGTCATAAAAAGATAAAGCTTGACGCAAACCAGAAGCATTGCCAGCGGCGGATATCAATTTACGACTGTATATCTTATTGTCGCCCTTGTTATCTGGTGAAAATGGGGAATTTTTCCGATAGCCTGAGTAGAACCATTCTCCGGCTGGATCGTTCACAAAAAAGTCACCGTTGTTGTTGTAACCGCGAATAACTAGAATGTGACCCGAATTTGTCCAAAAACCATGCAATATACAGATCTCGCCAGAATCGAGAGAGCGAGTGATGTCGGAAAGACTTCCCGTCAATGTCAAGTTATCTCTCAACCCTAAACCCTCTAACACTCTTTTGATGCCATCGGGAGAACCGTGATCTATTCCCAGCCGATCGAAACGTTTTTTAACATCATCTTCGTACTGTGCAAAGGGGCCTAAATCTGCAACTTGAAAGTATTTCAAACACATTGCGGCACTTGTAGCACCGCAAGTGCGCCAAGGTTGAATTTCGTTATCTTCTTGACTGAAATACGGAACCTTATGATTGACAGCCATAATTTACCTCAATGTAAGCTTTGTAAACGATGGATTTGACTTCAAATTGGTGCTAGAAATGGCGCTAGCTGACTTTCTAGATCCTGATTCATTGACTTTTGTGGACTGTAAACCTCAAATTGGTTTCCCCCTGAACACAGACTATTCCGATCGTCACAATGGCGTTGGACAGGAAACTACTGCGTCGTCAACCTGAATCCACGAATCTTTTCCATTGCCCCAAAGACCAACGTAGAAAAGAACTTTACTGTTTGAACCGGAGTTGAAGTTGAAGATGTAGCGGTTGTAGTTTCTGTGTTGAGGATTGGGAGAACCTGCACCAACCAACTTAACCTCATTAATTACACTGCCTACACTACCATCACTATTGAGACGGCGTACTGACATATAGCCATCAGTTAGAGTATTGGATGTTCTTAACCATGCAGCCACAGTACATTCACTGTTTGGTTGAACGTTAGCCCAGTTGTTCACTGCATTCCATCCTGACGTATTGCGCACCCATCCGTTACCCTTTCCACTGTGTTCAAGATTTTTACCGTTATCAAGTCCAGCACCACCAGCAAACCACCAGCCTTCTTTTGGACTTTCAAAGTAGAACTGGGTCTGCTTGATTCCTGCAAGTGCAACTGTCGAAATAGCACACAGCAAACTTACTGCTGCAAAATTCACCATTACTTTTTTAGCGTTCATACTAGGATTCCTACAAAATAGATTTTGTCAGTAAATGCACGCTTCAAATGTTCGGTGTGACTCTATGCGTTGACTTGCTAATTTGCTAATCTCGTACATGAGTCATGTCTAGGACTTACGCACAGAAACCGGGTTTCTTTGAAAAATCTCAGATTATCAACGAAAAATTTACGAAGAAACCCGGTTTCTCACCACTCGTCGTGGGTAAGTCCTAATATCGTCTCGATCACCACTGCTGTTAATTAGAGACTGTTATTTTTCCACTTTTATTCCAATAAATTGAACCTCGCTCGAAGTGGCTAACACGATTGCCAGCAGATCCTGAAGGAAGTTCATCCGAAATGGGATAACCAAGGGAACTTTTTTCGCGACCCATACTATCCCATTTCTTTGCAATATCCCCATAAACTGCATAAGCTCCTCGACTAGGATGCCAGTAGATAAAACCAAACTCGAATTGGTTATAACGACCTCCATTCGCTGCTGAACGCTCATCAGAAATGGGATAACCTACAGCACTACGTTCACGCCCTATACTGTTCCACTTCTTCCCAATTTCCCCATAAACTGCATAAGCTCCTTGATTAGGACGCCAGTAGATAAAACCATGTTGAAAGTCGTTGTAGCGACCTCCTTTCGCTGCTGGACGTTCATCGGTCGTAGGATTGCCCAATGGGCTTCGTTCTCCCCCTAGACGTGCCCATTTATCAAAAATGTCTCCGTAGAGCTGTTGTGCAAGAAGGACAGGACTTTTTTCTGCGTTTAATGTCGAAGTAAAAGTCACCGAACGATTTACGGCATCAGCAGCTTTCCCTACAAACTGCAAGCCTATTGTTGGAATAGCACACAGCAAACTTACTGCTGCAAAATTCACTATTGCTTTTTTAGCTTTCATACTAGGATTCCTACAAAATAGATTTCGTAAGTAGAATGCACGCTTCAAATGTTCAGTGTGACTCAATACGTTGATTGGCTAATCTCGTACATTGGTCATGTAGAAGCGTTAGATGAGTGCTAACTTAAAGTTAATAACTAACTTGATTAGGTCTGTTTTCGCGCTTCATCTTTATATATTTGTCCATACCAACTCGGTATGACAACTGGTAAACTTCTGGACTTTACGATCGATATATTGATAAATAAACAGACAAAAAACAGGTAAAATTCAGGATTGCCAATTACATTTAAAGCAAAAAGTCTGCAAAAGTCAGGTGCAGCCACCCAATTGATTCGCCCGTTAATTCGTGATATAACTAAAGCTATTCATCTTGCTACTCTAAGCCATGAATGCTGAAACAGAACTGTCTTGGGAACAAACCCAAAACCTGGTTAATACACTGGTATTAAAACATACTGGAAGACACCTCAGTGATGTTGAGATCCAGGTGCTTCGAGGCGCGTGGGAAGGCAAAAGTTATGGAAAGATTGCCGAACAGTTATTTCTGACTGAGAACTACATCAGTGGAGACGTGGGATATCGCTTGTGGAAAAAACTGTCAGCAGCATTAGGCGAAGAAGTAACAAAGAAGAACTTCCGACAGGCACTCAAGAGGGCATGGCAAAACCAGACTGCTGCTAAAACTTCATCAACACCAACATCAAATTGTGCGATCGCCCTAGAATTTCCAGAAGGACCTTTAGGACTGGATTCTCCTTTTTATGTCGAACGTCCTCCGCTCGAGTCCGACTGTTACAAGGAGATTTTGAAGCCCGGTTCTCTGATTCGCATCAGAGGACCTAGAAAAATGGGAAAAACCTCCTTACTCAATCGAGTGTTGGCTTATGCGACTCAACAAAATTATCAAGTTGTTCGCATGAACCTGCGAAAAGCTGAAAAAACAGTCTTTACAAGCTTAAATAAATTTTTACGATGGTTTTGTTTGAATGTGAGCCGACAACTGAACCTAGAACCAAAGCTTGATGACTACTGGGATGAAGAAATTGGTAGTAAGGTAAGCTGTACGGGATACTTTGAAACCCATTTATTAGAACAGTTAGAGACGGGTTTAGTCCTCAGCTTAGACGAAATTGATACTGTTTTTAACTATCCAGATCTTGCTGAAGATTTTTTAGCTTTGCTGCGAGAATGGCATGAAGAAGCCACACTCCAAGAAAGTTGGCGAAAACTTCGATTAATCATCGCTCACTCAACAGAAGTATATATCTCCTTAAATATCCATCAATCTCCATTTAATGTTGGGCTACCCCTGAGATTGCCGCCATTTAATCAACAGCAAGTCCAGACGCTAGCTCAGTTACATGGCTTAACTTGGACTGTTGAAACGACCCAACCGTTAACGGCGATGATTGGAGGGCATCCCTATCTGATTCGACTGGCCCTGTATCACCTTGCTCGTCAGGATATGACACTTCAGCAATTGCTGCAAGATGCTCCAACCCATGCTGGAGTTTATAGCGACCATTTGCGGTGTTGCTTAGGGAATTTAAAACAGCAACCAGAATTAGCAGCCCCATTAAAACAGGTCATGACTGCTCAAGATCCAGTTCATTTAGAATCTGTAGCTGTCTATCATTTGGACAGTATGGGACTCGTGCAGCTCAAGGGCAATCAAGTGACACCGAGTTGCGAGCTATATCGTCAGTATTTCAGCACCAATCTTGCTTGAGGGTTGAATCTTATAATACGAATAAAATAATGAATACAACCTACAACGAAAATTATGAATACAAAGTTGGGGGAAGCTTACCGCCAAATGCACTCTGTTATGTAACGCGGCAGGCCGATCGAGAACTTTTGGCTGCATTAGAAGCGGGTGAATTCTGTTACGTGTTTAACTCTCGGCAGATGGGTAAGTCGAGCTTAAAAGCAAGAACTATGCAACTGCTAGAAGCGAAAAAAATTGCTTGCGCGGCAGTAGATGTGACCAAATTAGGGTCAAAGCAAATAACGGCCGATCAGTGGTATAAAGGTTTAGTCGTGGAATTGGTCAGAGCTTTCAAGCTTTCAGGAACGTTCGATCTAAAGACTTGGAGAAACGAACAAGCGGAACTTTCTGCAATCCAACAACTCAGCCTGTTTATTGAAGATCTTCTATTGGTTAAAGTTGCGAGTACGAGAGTCTGTATCTTTTTAGAAGAAATTGATAACGTCAAGAGCTTAAATTTTTCAACCGACGATCTATTTGCTTTGATTCGCGCTTGTTACGAGCAACGATCGCACAATCCCATGTATAATCGCTTGACCTTTTGTCTGTTGGGAGTCGCCACACCATGCGACTTGATGGTTGATAAGCAAAGAACTCCCTTTAATATTGGTCGATCGATCGATTTGACAGGATTTAAGCTGGCAGAAGCTAAGTCACCCTTAACTCAGGGATTAGTCGGAAAAGTAGAGAATCCATTAGCCGTTTTACAAGAGATTTTGGATTGGACCGGCGGACAACCTTTTCTCACTCAAAAGTTGTGTAAGTTGGTAGCAGAAAAACCCGAAAATTGCCAGCCTAATATCGAGAAGTTGGTGCAACATTATATCGTTGAGAATTGGGAATCTCAGGATACTCCACCGCATCTGAGGACAATTCGCGATCGCATCCGAGGCAGCGAACAGCGCAGAGGTCGGCTACTTGGGCTTTATCAGCAGATTTTACAATATAACGCGATATTCGTAGATAACAGTCCCGAACAAATGGAATTACAGCTATCAGGATTGGTTGTAAAGCATCAAGGCAAACTTAGCGTTTACAACCGCATTTATCAATCTGTTTTTAATAAGGCTTGGATTGAGCAGGAATTATCCTCTGTACGCCCTGATTTTTATTCGGTAGCGTTAGCAGGTTGGCTGACATCCAACGGTCAGGAGGAATCCTGGCTTTTGCGAGGACAGACGTTACAAAAAGCGCAGCAGTGGGTGGCCGATAAAAGCTTAAGCGACAATGATTACCGCTTCTTAGATGCAAGTCGGGAATTAGAACAACGAGACATTCAAAAGCGGTTGAACGCAGAAACAGAAGCATCCTGGATTTTGGCAGAAGCTAATCAAGTCTTAACCGAAGCCAACCAAACCCTGAATCAGGCAAACCGAAAAGCCCACCGACGAATTCGGCTCGGTTTAGTGATACTCGTTGCATCTCTGATTGTGGCAATATTTGCCGGAACTTGGGCAAGTCTGATGGTCAGAGATACTCAACTGGAGAGGATCAAATCTCTCAGCATTTCTTCAACGGCGTTATTGAACTCAAACAAAGAACTTGATGCTTTGTTAGCTGCATTAAAATCAGCAACTCAATTAAAATCAGCGAATTTGGCAGATATGAATACTAAAAAATTAGTCAAATTAGCATTGCAGCGGTCTAGTTTCATTAGAGAAAAGAATCGCCTAGAAGGACACAATGATGCTGTGAGAAGCGTCAGCTTTAGTCCCGATAATCAAATGATTGCGACTGCTAGCGAAGATAATACGGTCAGGCTTTGGAGCATTGATGGGCGAGAAATTAAACGACTCTCCGGACAGAATCAGTCTTTTAGGCGCGTGAAATTCAGTCCAGATGGCAAGATGATTGTTGCTGTCAGTGCCGACTACACCATCAAAGCTTGGGATATTAATGGGCAAGAAGTCTTCACAGTGAAGGGAAAAGACAATGCAGATAGTTTTATTAGCAGTCTTTGTATTAGTCCTGATAGTAAAGTGATCGCTGCTCCTGAAGGAAATAATGTCAAACTTTGGAGTACAAAGGGACGAGAAATTAAGACACTTACAGGGCATGAGGATAATGTTTGGAACATCAGTTGTAGCCCGGATGGTAAAACAATTGTCACGGGCGATCGAAGCGGTGTTCTAAAACTCTGGAACATGGATGGACGAGAACTCAAAACCTTTAGAGCAAGCCAGTTATCGATTTTCGATGTCAGCTTTAGCCCGGATGGTCAATCCATTGCTACTGCCACCGGGGACACTAAGATTAAACTATGGAATTTAGACGGAAAAGAAATCAGAACGATCGGTAAACATGATAACTATGTTTTCAGCGTTAGTTTTAGTCCGGATGGTAAAACGATCGCTTCTAGCAGTGCTGATAGAACGGTTAAACTATGGAACACTACTGGACAACTTCTGAAAACCTTTAGAGGACATGATGATGCCGTCTTTAACAGCGGTTTTAGCCCAGATGGTAAGTTCATTGCCGCTGCTGTAAAAGACAACACGGTTACGTTATGGGCTGTTGACGATCGACAAAAACTGCATACTTTTGTTGGACATCATGATTCTCTTTGGAGCGTTCGGTTCAGCCCGAATGGCAAAATCATTGCTTCGGCTGGAGATGATAAAACGATTAGACTTTGGAGCATTGAGGGTCAAGCACTTCAAACGATTCAGGCAGACAGCGACAAGGCTTGGAATCGGATTTGGAGCTTGAGCTTTAGCCCGGATGGGAACACAATTGCCGCAAGTAACTACGATACAACGATTAAACTGTGGAACCTCAAGGGTCAAAGTCTTAGAACCTTTAAAGAACACAGCAGTGAAGTCACTGACGTAAGTTTTAGCCCAGATGGCCAAACCCTCGCCAGTGCTAGTTACGATGGAACAGTCAAGCTGTTGCAGATAAATACTCAAGAATCGAAAACTCTCAAGGCTTTGGCTGGTAAGGTTTGGAGTGTTCGGTTCAGTCCAGATGGCAAAACACTTGCCTCTGCTCATCAAGACGGCACAATAAAACTGTGGAATCTTCAAGGTCAGCTACTCAAAACAATCAGAGGACATGGTAACTACGTGACCAGTGTTCGGTTTAGCCCAGATGGTCAGAGTATTGCTTCTAGTAGTGGTGATAAAACCATTAAGCTTTGGAGTTTAGACGGTGAGGAACTCACAACGCTGAAGGGTCATACTGCTGGAGTTACCAGACTTAGCTTCAGCCCTGGCGGTAAAATTCTTGCTTCTGCAAGCGCGGATGGTACAATCCGGCTTTGGAACGTAACGGCTGGTGAAGAGATTAGAACGATCGAAGGACATGGCTATTCTTACTGGGATGTCAGTTTCAGCCCCGATGGCAAACAAATTGCTTCTGTAAGTGATGATGCCTTGGTTGAACTCTGGAATGCTGAAACGTTGAACTTCGAGGAACTCATCGATCGCGGCTGCAATTGGTTGCATGATTATTTGAAGAACAACGTCAGTGTCAACGAGGCAGATAGACGGATCTGCGATGGAGTTTAATGATAGTAGTTAAAGTATGCGACCAAAAGCATTCGATCGCTGGGCAGTCGCTTTTAATCCGTAGTTAGGATTGTTGACCAGATCATTGCCCTTTCTGTGGAAGTTATACATATTCTGCGGAATATTTGACAAGCCCACACCTACCCGTTTCGGCAGGTATGTGGAGCGTTACAAAAAATTAGTAATTCTGACTTTTGGGTTTTAGCTAAAAAAGTGATAATACACGTTGTTGGTATAGGTTTAGATGGAGCTTCTGGGCTGAACGAATCGGCGCTGCAGGTTGTAGAAAGGGCCGCTCTATTAGTAGGGAGCGATCGACATTTGAGCTATTTTCCAGAGCTCTCCTGCGAGCGCTGGGTGCTGGCCGATTTGACGAGCGCCATTGTCGAAATTCGGCGGTGGTTGGCTCAGGATGCGGATTTAGAGCCGGATGCCGGGACGTTGGCAACCCCCATGTCCTCCTCTCAACTAATTGTCATTTTAGTGGCCGGCGACCCGCTGTTCTACGGCTGGGGAAAGTTGTTAATTGCCCAATTGCCGGCCGAAAAATTGACTTTTCACCCCCACGTCAGTTCTGTGCAGTTGGCTTTTAACCGCATGCAAATTCCTTGGCAAGACGCTCATTTTGTGGGTTCTCAAGGACGTTATTTTGAGGAACTGACGGCAAAACTCAAACTCGGTGTCGAGAAAATTGCGGTGCTCGCCGACGAAACTCATACTCCGGCGGTCCTGGCAAATTTGGTGAAAGCTCTAGATTTACCTACACGCTACGAGTTTTGGGTTTGCGAGAATTTGGGTGCTGCTGACGAACGGGTGGGCCTCCGTTCTCTGTCAGCTTTGCTGGGAGAGTCTTTTGCACCGCTGAGCGTGGTTGTGATGCTGCGCGAGTCCCCCGCGAGGGCAGAACCTTTGGATTTGGAAAAGTTGCCTTTGTTGGGAATACCGGATGCAGCTTTTATCGGTTGTGGCGACAAGCCTGGTTTGACGGTTGAACGGGAAGTGCGGGTGTTGGTGCTGGGACAATTGGCTTTGCAACCGGGACAAGTTGTCTGGGATGTGGGTGCTGGTAATGGTTCTGTGTCGATCGAAATTGCTCGTTTATTCCCGCAGTCTGAGGTGTATGCGATCGAACAAACGGTTTCTGGTACTTCTGCGATCGAGTTCAACTATGGCCGTTTTGGGCTGCAAAATGTGTTCTCGATTCACGGAACTGCCCCGGAAATCTTGCACCGCTTGCGTCCTCCGCACCGGATTTTTATTGGCGGTAGTGGCGGAGGGTTGACTAAAATTTTGGGCGTTTGCGCGCTGCGGCTGCTTGCTGGAGGCTCGATCGTGCTGGCTTTGGATGCTTTTGAGGATATTGCTACTGTTTTGAGCTGGATGGGCGATCGGGTGCGCCGGGAACCGCACTGGAGTTACCGAATCGTGCAAGTGCAGTTATCGCGTTCTGTGGCTGGGGGGAATTCAACTCGTTTTGATGCGTTGCGGCCAGTTTCGATTGTGACGATCGATCGACACTTGAATTAATCTGAAATCTGTCAGATCAAATCCGCGCTTCAGCGTCGGGTGTAAAATCGAGTCAACATTCAACACTCAACCATCATTCAGTTGGGCTACCCCAAGTCAACAGTCAACAGTCAACAGTCAACAGTTAACAGTTAACACTCATGAGGAGTGCAACCGGAATTAATATAACTCTAACTTTCGGGTGCACGCAGAACACAGAGCATCCTCTGGTTAGCGGAGAATATCCAAGCGGTGCAACAATGAGTTGACAATTCAAATAATTAATTTAACACCTATGGATCAACTGCTGCGCCAACTAATTGAGGAGGTATGCGAGTATCCCCAAAACAGCTCCCAAAGGCGCAAAGCGATGAACCGATTGCTCGCCGAACTACAGGAACTTCCCGGACTACTGCGATCTGCACATCCCGATTATTTAGAAGCCTTAAATAAAACCTGGGAATGGGTGAACAAAAGCATTTGCTCAAAGTTCAAGCTTAGCGATCCGAATGTTTCAAGACGACTACGACAATGGATAAATAGTTACCTAGAGTGGCGCATTAAGGATTTGAAGTTACCTTCTGAACCGCCCACTTACAGTTTAGATGCCCCTATAGGAGGCTCAGATACTACAACCGCCTTGCTGGATGTGCTTTCAGAAACAAGTTTTTCCACTCCTACCCGCAGTGGTTTGGATGGCTACATAGCACTTTTAGAGCAAGAAAATTATCAGAATATTATTCAAAAGCTAGAACAATACGTCCAAGAAGACCCCGATGGGAAATTTCGCTCCTGTCATCCTAAAAATCATCCAGAGTGTAACTGTCAAGTTCTCACATTAAAGGTGCTTTTTAAAACCACCCCTGACAAGTTTACTGCGATCGCCAAAGAATTTAACATCAACTACCAAACTCTAAAATCACACTGGGAAAGGAACTGTCGCCCCTTGCTCCAAGCGATCGCATTAGAGCTAGGATACACAAGAGAGGATTAAATTATGCAAAGCACAAACCCAACGCTATTGACAGTTCCACTAGGTACTGATGCTCACCGCACCGCTCGAAAATTTGCGACCGAAACTCTGCAATTCGCTCCTGAATTGACAAAGCATGAGGCTGCCAAACGAGTTTATGTGAATACTTTAGCAGTTTATGTTGTCTATAGTTACCTCAAATGGCAAGCCTACGAACCCGATTTAATTCAAGGCGATAGTTGGCATCCAGTCGTCCGTGCCCAGTGGGATATTGCTGATTTGGTGTTACCAGGGATGGGTAAATTAGAATGCCGCCCGGTTTGGTTTGGAGAAAGTGCGATCGTAGTTCCACCAGCAGCCATAGAAGACAGAATCGGCTATGTAATAGTTGAATTTGGCGAAAAATTAGACTCAGGAAAACTGCTAGGATTTACCCCATCACTGGAGAATTCTCCGTTGCCAAGCCAGATCCAGATTGCCCAACTCCAAAACTTAGATGCTCTCATCGATCATCTCTATCGTCTGGAATTAGGAAATCAGTTTTTGAGAAGTGACGATCCAGTAGCCGTAGAAGTGCGACAACTCTTAGAAACACAAAACTTTTCAGAAATTATCGCTCAATTAGAGCGCATTTACCGAACTACTAAGCCCATTAAATGGCGCTATGCAGGAGCAGATGTATTAGTCGCTAGTCTTCCTATTAATCCTCATTATCAAATAGTTGATTTTTTGGCTGAACAACAGGCTTTTATGGGAGAAATTGGTCGAGAAGAAAAAGTTCTCTCCGCAGATTTACACCGCCAACAATTAGCCCAAAAGATTCTAAATAAATTAGCCGGGATTTGGGAGATTGAAACAAAAACTTAAATATTTATTGTTTCCACCAAACTGAGAACATCCCATGTTGTAAAAAGCATTTTTTAGGAATGCGAGTATCATGCTCGCTTGCCTATATATTTGTAACGATACAGATACTTGCACTCCTGTGATATCAAATCCCCTACCATCGGAATTAATATTACCCATAGCTTTCGACACGGCGCAGTGCCCCGTGTCCCCAAAATTAATCCGGGTAGTCCAAGGGGACTGCCGTCTCCTCTATATCATGTCACTCGTGCAACCGGAATTGATATGAAACCAAAACGGATATTAACCCAAAAAATGTAACATGAAAGAACAGCTCAACTCTGCTTATCGTCACCTAATTGAAATGCTACGTACCTGTCCTGATGGTGAAGAACGAGAGATTTTGGATGACTATTCAGACCTCCTTAATAAAGGTTTATTAGAGGTGATGGAAGAGGTAGCAGATGAGTTATTTATTGAGGAAAATGAAGAGGGATCTGACTGGCTGCGAAGTGCGGTGACCAAGATAAAAGACTTAATTCAAATTAGATATGAATTAGCTAATTCTCAAGACTTATTAAATTTTTTCATAGAAGTCTTGGAAGCAATCAAAGCAAGTGAAGGAGATGCAGAAGTTGTGTATCCTATTTTAGAGAAAAATTTAGATAAATTAGATGATAATTTTGATTGGTTTTTGCGAAGTTGGGCAACTGACGTTTTAGCTAAATTAGAGTCTGAAGAAGCTTACGATATAGCCACTGTAATTAGAACTTTTAGTATCCTTATTCAAGAATTTACTCTGGGCTATCGTGTAAACAATATTGAAATTGCGATCGCGGGATATCAACAAGTAGCGACTGCGCTCAATCGGGAAGATTACCATGAGGATTGGTTGATGGCTCAAAACCATTTGGGATTTGCTTATCAAATTCGCCTTGCTGGAAACCGTAGCCGCAATTTAGAAAGGGCAATTGAGTGTTATGAATTAGCTTTACAATGTTGTAATGATACCGATGAACCGGAATTATGGAGTTTGATTCAACATCGCTTAGGTTTAGTTTATTTTGACAGAGTTGAAGGTGATTTAGAAGAAAATCTGGAGAGGGCGATCGCTGCTTTTGAATTAGCATTGAAAGTGTGGAATTGTCAAGAGTCTCCCTTAAAATGGGCGGAAGTTCAGCATGATTTAGGTTTGGCTTATCTCCACCGTGTTAAGGGAGATGAAGCGGAAAATATAGAAGTAGGAATTAAATATTATCAAGCTGCTTGGGCTGTTTATCCAAAAGAGGATAATCCTACAGATTGGGCAAGAATTCAAAATAATTTGGGTCTAGCTTATTATAATCGTATTCAAGGAGAAAAATTAGATAACATTGAAAGGGCGATCGCCGCTTTTCACAATGCCTTAGAAGTTCGTACTTATACGGATTTTCCCATACAGTGGGCAGAAACTCAAGAGAGCTTAGGTAATGCTTATATTACAATTGAAGAGAATCGAGACGACAATCTCCAAAAATCAATTGAGTGTTATCAAGCAGCTTTAACTGTTTATATTCCTGAAGACTTCCCCGAACAATCGAGTACGATCCAATTTTGTATGGGAGATGCTTACCGTCAAAAAATAGAAAATCGTGCTGATAATCTTGAGAAAGCGATTGAGTGTTATCAAACTGCCCTACAAATTTGTAAGAAAGAAGAATTTCCTGAATTATGGGCTTTTATTCATAATGATTTAGGGGCGACATATCTCAGCAGATTCAAGGGAAGTCAAGAACAGAATATAGAACTAGGTAGGAGTTTGATAGAGGCTACTTTACAAGTTTATAATCGTGAGGACTATCCCGACAATTGGGCGAACACTCAAAATAATTTAGGATTTTCCTATTATCTTTCTACAAGCGGGAAATGTTCCGATAACTTGGAACGGGCAATTGCATATTATGAATTAGGATTACAAGTGTATAATTCTGAGACTTTTACAGAAGTGTGGGGACTGATACAACTTAACTTAGGAGTTGCTTATTTAGAAAGACTAAAAGGAGATTTTTCCGAAAATATTGAAGCATCAATTGCTGCTTCTCAAAATGCCTTAACTATTTATGATCCAGAGACTTATTTAGAAAATTGGTTGAAAATTCAGAATAATTTAGGGTATGGCTATCAAAATAGAGTTAAAGGAGAGCGAGTTGATAACCTTGATCGAGCTCTCAGCTATTATAAAATTGCTTTAGATGCTGGCTGTTATAGTAAATTTCCTGAAATTTGGGGTTTGCTCAAAAATAACTTAGGAACTTTTTATTTAAGAAATGCTCAAGGGAATCAAGCTGAAAATGTAGAAGAAGCTATTGTTCTTTATCTTACCTGTCTTGAATATTATCAAAAAGAATTTAATCGTAAACAATGGTCGATGATTCAAAATAATGTAGGGATTGCTTATCTCAATCGCAAATATGGTAGCCGTCTCGAAAATATAGAATTAGCAATCGCAGCTTTTAATAATGCTTTGCAAGTTCGTAATTCTGAAAATTATCCCGAACAGTGGGCGGAAACACAACAGAATTTAGGAGTTGCTCATAGTGAACGAATTTATGGCGATTCCTTACAAAATTTAGAAAATGCTATCAAATGTTATGAAACTGCTTTACTAATATATACTCCTTCAGATTTCCCTGAACAGTGGGCAATGCTGCAAAATAATATTGGTAGTGCTTATAGCGAACGTCTGCTAGGAGATGAGGAGAATAACTTAGAAATAGCTATTAATTACTATCAAATGGCTTTGCAAGTAAATACCCGTCAAATTTCCCCTGAAAATTGGGCAATGATCCAAAATAATTTAGGCAATGCCTATAGGAGGCGCACTATTGAAAATGAAGTTGAAAATTTAGAAAGGGCTATCTTTTACTATAAGTCAGCTTTGGAAGTTTATACTCGGAAAGATTTTCCTGAAGATTGGGCTATGGTGCAATTAAACTTAGGTTATGCTTATAACGATCGCACTCAAGGAAGTTTTGACGAAAATATAAAACTGGCGCGGGACTATTACCAAGCTGCTTTAGAAGTTTATACTCTCAACGATTTTCCTGAAAATTGGGCAACTGTACAAAATAATTTAGGTTATCTCTACCACAATTTAGAGCAGTTTCCCGAAGCAATGCAATACTTGAAGTTAGCATTAAAAGTCAGAACTCCTCAAGCTTTCCCCCAACATTGTCTGATTTCGGGACAAGTTTTAGGTCAAATTGCCTTCAAATTAGGACTATGGAGAGAAGCTATTGAAGGGTATTCTCTTGCTATTGAAGCTTTAGAACAATTGCGAGTTTGGGCTAATACCGATCGACGCCGGCAAGAAATTTTAGGAGCAGATATATATCTTTATGAACATATTGTACAAGCATTAGTTAATACGAAAAATTTTCAACAAGCTTTTGAATATGTAGAACGTTCTCGCTCTCGTCGCTTAGTAGATTTAATTGCCAGTAATGACCTTTACTCTCATGGAGATATACCTTCAGAAGTAGAAGAATATTTAGCAGAATTTGAAGGAATTCAACGACAGATAGATTGCGAACGTTCCGGTTTAAAGAAATCAAGTAAAAAGCAAAAGTTAATTGCAGTTAGAGCTAAGGATCTAATTGATATGGATCATACACGCAATCGAGCAGCTTTAGAAGCCATTAGTGAAAATATCCAAGGTTTAGAAAATGAAAAACAACAAATTTGGGAACAACTAAGACGTTTAGATCCGGTTTTAGCGGGAGAAATTCAAGTCAGTCCCCCTAATTTAACCGCTATCCAAGAACTCATCGCTCGCCCTACTACAGCTATACTTAATTTTTACACTACTGATGAAGATACATATGTATTTGTTTTGCGACAAGCCGAACTAAATTTGTACAAAATAACCAGAAAACGCGGAAAAGACTTACAAAAATGGATTAAGGAAAATTGGCTAAAACCCTACTTGGATTCTGGCGATTCAAGTAAATCAGCCCAAGAGCAATTACAATGTAAAGCTAAGTGGAGAAATCGAATTACGCAATTTTTAGCGAAACTTTCCCGCCGCCTGCAAATCGATAACCTGATTCGTCAGTACCTGAATAATATCGAGGAAGTGATTATTGTTCCTCACCTTTGCCTACACCAAATTCCTTTTGCTGCTTTACCCTTAGAAAATGGTCAATATTTAGGAGATAAATTTCTAATTCGTTACACTCCTAGTTGTCAAGTTTTAGAATTTTGCCACAAACGTCCACCTGTCAACGATCGACTAATGTATGGTATTGTCGAAGATGCAACGGAAGATTTACCCTGTGCAAGTTTTGAGGGTGAACAAATTGCCAAACTGTATAATATTCGCAATGAACAACACTTACGAGGACGTAGCCAAGCAACGGTCAGCAACTATCGGCAACTTTCTCTACAAGTCCAGGGAATTATCTCTAGCCATCATGCTCAATCTCGCCTTGATAATCCGTTAGAATCCAGACTCGAATTGGCAGATGGTAGCATTACTTTGGGGCAGTTAATGACACCGGGCTGGCGGCTTCCTCATTTAGTTGATGTGTTTTTATCCTGTTGTGAAACAGGGTTAGGAAGTACGGAAATTACTGATGATATTTTGACATTATCGACGGGCTTTTTATGTGCGGGTGCTCGGAGTGTTGTGAGCACGCTGTGGGGTGTAGATGATTTAGCAACAGCGTTATTTTCAATTTTTTATCACAAACTTCGGCAGCAAGGAAGTAGCCGCCTAAAAGCCTTGCAGCAAGCACAAATAAATTTGCGATCGCTCTCTGGATCAAAATTTGTCGCTTGCTATTCTCCCCAACTTGCTGATTTATTAGAACGCAAATTTGAAGAGGCGGAGGGCGATCGCCAGTTTGCAGAAAACCAGCGTAATTCCTATTCAGAAGGTTCTGCCGACTACCTGCAATGGCTACAAGAGGAAGAAAAGCGGGCCGAAACAGCAACACGCAATTACAAAACTTTGGCACGACTGGAAATAATTAGTTGCTTAGATTTGCCTTTTGCTGACCCTTTTTATTGGGCCGCTTTCACTTGTTCCGGTTTACGGTAAAATTCAGCCTCAATCTAAATCTGGACTCTTCAGCATCCCCATTAACTTCCGCTTCCGATTGTGTACTTGCATAAGTTGAGAACGATAAGCAGACCACTGAAGATTTTGCCCCATTTGTAAATAAGCAGCGCGGGCTTTTTCCAACCACTTAATTGCACGATCGTAGTCCTCTGATTTCCCCCGATCCATAATCGATTCAGCAAGCCGACAAGCATTGGCGATCACCCAATCGGGGCGGTGGGCGATCGCAGCCCCCATTACTCGGTGAATCAGTGCCGATTCGTAGCCACTCAAGCCATCAGCAACAGCGATGGCATCTTCAATAAGTCCCTCATAGAGAAAAATATCAACCTGTGCTTCAGAAACTCCCCAACTTCTATGGCTTCTGAGAGTTGCTAACAAATTTGCTTTCACACTTGACCAACTGTTTCCGGCAAACTCCTTCACTAAAAGATAATCGGCAAAGGATGGTTTGATTTCAAAAACCCGCATTCGAGAAGTTAATGCAACTTCGTTTTCTCCCAACTCAACAGCCAACTCACTCGTCCAAATTGCCAGTTGATAAAGGCAATTACCTGACAAATTCAACCCAGTCTGAGCAATTTTGAGAGCTTCAGCTTGAGCTTCCTGTGCTTGTAAACTTTGAGCGAGAGCAAAAGCATCTTCCGCTGATTTCATCTTAGTAGCAGCAGCTTCCACTGCTGCTTCTACTCTCCCCAAACGACTTAACATCGTCAAGTATTGTTGAGAGCAGTTTTCGGCTTGGGCTAAGTATAAGTATTCTTGATAGCGTTCCTGGCGATCGAGGATTTGCAAGCGAATTAATGCTAAGCTCTTAGCACATTCGGGTGTGTCATTAGCTCCTATTTCTTGCCCCGTAATATTTCCTTGAAGTACCTGTTGAATTAGGGGGTCATCCCAACCTTGGCGTAAAGCTTTCAAGCTCATGGTGAAATCGCAATCCCATTCATCTTGCCAAGCTTCTAACATCGCCTGGAGATCGATCTCTTCTTCAGCAGTTAGTTCAGCCGTTAAAATAGCTTCTGTCCAAGCTTCATCCAAAGCGTTAGCTATATCAGAACTTTCAGCGCCATATTCTTCTACGTCATCCCAATCTTTAACGCAGGCTTCGGTGATGGCTTGTAAAATTACTAAGGCGTTGTTACCATCTCCCTCTGCAATCAATTCCTGCGCTTGCTGAATCACATCTAAAAGTTCTTCTGTAATGGGGTCTTCTTCCCCCCATCCCTCGTCGAAATAACGCACAGCATTTCGCAAAATTTGTCGTACTTGTTGTCGAAAGGGAGCAGGATTAATGGAGGTGCGACGGGGTGCTTTAGTAGGTTGCTGTGGAGGCGTAGGAATAGCACTTAAGTTAACGTATCGTTCGATCGGATCAATGAGTGAGGGTTCCTTTTCTACTAAATTTTGTATTAATTGCTGGGTTTGTACATCGTTTAGGCGATCGAGTAACTGTTCCAGCGTCGGGCGCTGCTCAATTATTTGTGGTTGTCGCAGACATAATAACAGGGTAGCAACAATATGTTTACACCACCCAAAGCTATCGTAAGCACAAGTACAATTTGATGATGCCACATTAGCGTCATCAAAGTTTATCGTAATACGGTAAGGTTGCACAGCAGAACCCTCCACTATTGCTTGCACGATATTGCCACGCAGGACAGCGCTAGTAACATTACCCGCTAAATAGTAAGTTTCACCACGGTTGAGGGATGTGGCAGATGTATTATGCTGGATCGTCGCTTCACTAAGTTGGGGAATTGGCATGAGACTATGCCTGAGCAATTAAAGGATTTGACTTGATTTTACCTCAGAGATGTACTCTGCCTAGGATTTTATTGCGTCTCAATGTAAGATTTCCAGAAACTTTAATAAGCTGTTCGGCATTTAAAAGACGATAGTAGGGTGCGTCAGTACAGAAGTGTTTCCCGCATCCTTCGCGTAAGTGTTATAACTGACGCACCATACAAGCCTCGTTAGTGGTTTAAATACGTAACAGATTAATCCGTAAAGTAAGCACTGAGAAGGTTTGCAGCTTGATGAGGGGAAAATTTTTCTGAAAATTTTGCATAATTTTCTCCCTACCCGCTGGTTAATAATAGAGCGCAGTTGGCCAACTAGCTTCTCCCTGATCCCTTTCTTTGACGGAGAAACGAGCTGTGATACCTATAATTTCATCTACCCCCCTGACATTATTAGCAATGGGGGTTCCCAATGCTGCGGGAGAAATCATTGCCAATATAGAGGCAAGTTTAGTATCAGCCATTGGTAGTTACCCCTTGATGGAAATTGCCAAAGCTGAGCGCAGAACAAAATGCAGTTCGGGAGAGGACGATCCGATAGTTCCTCCGAACTAAATAACTTTAATTGTTAGCAAGCTTTCAGTAGGGTGGGTCAGCTAGTTAAATGGTGAAGTAGGATCGAAAAACTGAGAACAACTGACGCACCCTACTGTCATTTAATTAATTAGGTTCTCTGCCCGAAGCGCTGAGGCGATCGCGGGCAAAACTCTTCCAAATACTTAATTCTGGAAGTTTCCACGCCACACCTTCTTGTTGTTGGCCTTGTGCAGAGCAATTCAGGCATTTTTGCCAGCAAGAAAGAGCTGCTGTTGTATCCCCTTTTGCTTCGAGAACTTGTGCTAGCAAGCAGTGTGCAATAGGATAGGAGTTATCTAATTCAATTGCTTTTTCCAAGTGAGTCTCTGCATCACTGTAAAGTTGCAGTCCTAGATAAGCCCATCCCAGATTTTTGTGGAGCGTGACTTGCACCATTTTGTCATTAACTTGTGGCAAAATGGAGAGAATGAGTTCTACCGCTACGTCAAAATTTTCGCTGAGAATTTCCAATCGAGCTAAATTATTGACAGCAGCACCGGCAGCGCGACTGTTTTTATATTCTGCTGCTTTTTTGTAGTGCTGGCGAGCGTTGGGCAAATCTTCTAGTTTTTCGTAGGTTGACCCTAAATTGTAGTGAGCTGCTGGCAGTTCTGGATTGTAGCGAATGGTTTGTGTTAAATAACATTTTGCCGTCTGTAACTCACTCTCTAAGTATTTCTTGTAACCAATTTGATTTAGGTATTTAGCAATTAATTGATGGGTGATAAATAGCCTAGCCTGCGGGGTGACTGTCAGGCGTTCTTCCCCAGACTCGGTGAGGAATTGCAGGAGCGATCGCTCGATTAGAATTTCTACAGCCAGTTTCAATTCTGATAAGTCTTCCGCAAATAGTAGACTGGATTGCAACTCGCTAAGGGTGGCGGGCTTATTGCTCGCCAAGCAAGACAACACTTTTACTTCTAATTCATAAAAATCCTGAAAGTGATGCTCAAAAAAATCTCGGACAATCCCCTCAATAACCGAGGGAGTTTTTTTGATGAGTTGTGCTAAATTGCCCGATAACATATCTTGAGCGTGAGTGACGGCTATTTTTAAAAGGAGGGGATTGCCGCCATATAGATAAATGAGTTCTGATAGCAAATTACTCTCTGAAATAGAAACTTTGGGGGCGGATAAAATGATTTGTTTGGCATCCTTTTCTGGTAATTCCCTCAGTTCTAAAGCTCGACAATGTAAGGTTTCTTCTGCTACCTTATAAATTTCTATAGGGTGAGTCCAACTGATGATAAGCAGGCAACTTTGGTGAGGGGTTTGTGCTATTTGTTGGAAGAGTTCCCGGTAACTTGCGTATCCGGGGCGGTAGTGTCCTGGTAGCTGGCCGCTTTCGAGGATAGTTTCGACTTCATCGAAGACTAATAAACAGCGGGTTAAACGCAAATATTCTATTAATTGGGAGATGAGTGAGTGGCTGGGTTTTGGAAGGTCGATTTCTGAATGATGAGATAGGAAGTGCAACAGGTCTGGCAAGAGTTTTTCAAGGGGGCCAGAGGTGGCGATATTTCGCCAGATTATGGTTTGAAATTCCCCTTGAATTTGTTGTAGAGTTTGGGTAGCTAATGCTGTTTTACCAGTCCCTCCCATGCCACAAATGGTGACTACTCGACAACGGTTTGTTACTATCCATTTGTTGAGAGTTTCTATTTCGGAATGCCGCCCGTAGAAAGGTTCTTGAGCTGGGACTTCTCCCCAATCAATACGCGGTGAAAATTGAGGGATAGTTGCGTCTTGAAAGCCGGTATTGTCTAGGGTGGGATCAACTTCGCGGTCTGTTGTAGCATCGTGACGGTTAGTGGCAACTTGTTTCTGGTATTCAGTTACGAGAATTTGCTGGAGTTTTGCTAATTTTCCCGGCCCGGCACCTTGAACTTCAAATTTTTTATACACTTCTCCCAGGCGTTTTTGTAAGGCATCTTTGCGAACACGAAGCTGGTCTGAAATATCCGACATGGATTCGCCTTTGATGGCTCTTGATAAGACTTCAAATTCGTTTTCGGAAATGCCAACTTTAGTGGCTAAAGTTATTAAAAAATCTTCGGGAAGTTTCATACTACGTTGAATACAGGTATTACAAAGCGGGCGGTTCTACTCAAAGATAGCTGGGAAAGGACGGGGCGATCGCGCGAAATAAGCGAACACAGGAATTTTGGCGTCGGAAACAGAGGCTTCTGGGCTGTAACTTGATTATATGGGCTTTTTTCTCACTTAGAGCGAGATAAACGAGATATACCCCAGAAGAAATGAGGGGTGGCGGAAACAGAGGCTTCTGGGCTGTAACTTGATTATATGGGCTTTTTCTCACTTAAAACGAGGTAAACGAGATACAAAACAGAATAGTTGAGGGGCGAGCGGCTGAAAGTTGGAGCCGTTGCTCGGTCGAGATACTTGAGGGGTAGAGGTTTAGAGCTTGTTTCAGTTGCCATTAGTGGGGCTAGAGCCTTTTGAAATCGACTTTTGAGGGTTTTGCCTCATTAAGTGAGATTTTCTGGAGCATTAGCTTGACAAACTAGAACTTCTGTTGATACATTAATCTCAGTTAGGCGCGGTGGATGTTTCAGAAAGTCGGCGCAGCCGGAGAGCTTTCTGAGTTCAGCGAACCTGAATACAGTTTCCCCCTCAGCTTTGCATAATTTTTGGGTTTGACCCTGGTTAATCAGTGGAGGTCGAAACCAGATTTACCTGTGAAAACTGCTGGACTAAAACAACTTACGAGTATCGTTGCTGATTGGAGAGTAAAAGGCCATGTTTAGGTGCGTCAAGTGGATAACCGCTTTACCTACGATCGCGCTTCTGTCTGTTTTCAATCTGTTTCCGAGGGCGATCGCCCAAGAATATCCGGGGTGTTTTCAGTTGAATTCTGAAAGAAAACAGTATGAATCTCTCGATCGGCTTTGTCGATTTCCCAAACCACCTGAAAACACTCGGAAGCCAGACCCTTTTAGGGTTCAGCTTGTGAATGGACTGGAGTTAACTGGATTAGCGATGCAAAATACAGGAACTCAGCGATTTCTGGTAGGGCGGTTGACCAACAAGCAAAGTAAGACGGCAAAAGTTCAGTCTATCAGCGTCCAATTTATCGATAAACGAGATGGGGCTGTCGTCGAATTTTTGACTGTTCCGCTTGGCGGTGTATTAACCCCCAATCAGGGTTATGAATTCAGGAGAATTATGGATAATGCTCTTCAACTAGGCGATCGCAGTAACAATGATTTGTCTATCAAGTTTTTGGAGTGGAAGGAGGTAAGAGACTAGAGATCAAACTTAAACACATACCAAATCCTTCAATAAATTAGGAAAAATTCATGAAATAAGTAATGATTTTTTTGCGCTTGTTTCATTGAATCCCTTTGTTAAACGGAACTCAAGGCTAAAAAACAAAATTCTCTGATTTTTAATTCCTATATATAAAGACTAGGAGCGACATTATGGACGAGTTTGTTAGGAAAGCTGCTGGACTAGGATTGCCTGTAATTTTACTTCTAATTGTGATGGCAACTACAGGTTTTGCAGGAGCGGCCGCAATTACGACGGCTTTGGCAATGTTAGGTGGGCCAGCAGGAATGTTCGGTGGCATTGCTTTGCTGGGCATCACGGGTTTAGCGACAGAAATGTTATCTAAGTACGGTCTTGAAGCGCTGTTAATTGGAATTTACAGGCAGCGCATTCAAAATGGAGAATCTCCTGCTGCAATTTGCAAAGAAATCCGCCAATTACCCATATCTGGAGATTTGAGGCGGAGACTTGGAGAAGAGTTTGGGTCTTAGTAAATATAAGATGAGCAATTTTATTTGTAAATTGCCCAAGATAGATCGCTGCTAATTGCTTAGAGAATCAAATAGGAGGAACAGATGGAGAGCGAATTGATTGGAGAGGTTAGATTACGCAACTGCCACCTCGTCTACCGTGAAGGCTCAAACTATCGAGTAGATGTGATTAAGGCTCAAAGACCTACAATCGTATTTACAAAAAACATTACTTGTGAAGTAGTGGAGTATTTGTACAATCAACTCAAGGGACATCAAGTTAATAAAGATGAAGCAGCAGATGTCCTCAAACCCGTTGCCCGCAAGTTAGATTTACCTTACAGCTATGGGCATCAGCTTGCCTATTATACGCAGGAGGTTTTAGTGGTACTTGTGGCGATAGGGAGAGCAAGTTTGAGTCAACAAATAGGTCGAGGTTGTTGTTATACAATTCTTCCGACGTGCTAAATCCTAAAAGGAGGCGATCTAATAGCTTTTCCGAACCGCCAATAGACAATAAATATGAAATCTAATCAACTCATCCAAATCAGCGGTACGCCTGGTCAAATTGTGGGTATTGTTCCCGTTCAAAGTTATGGCACAATTACGGTTAAATTGGCAGGTGAAATGTTACAAATTAGCTCGGAATCTTTTTTCGGATTAGAAACAAAAGAGGTGTTTATTCCGATTGAGGATGTTAGAGCGATTGAAACAGGAGAGGGTTGTACTTGGTGGCTGTTTTGGTTAGGAATTCCAACTCTCAGTATTTTTATCGGTGTTGTCTTTATTATTCTTGCCTTCATTGTCAAACAGCGCTATCTGACTATTTACAGCAGTCGGGTTAATGTGATAGTATTTCACAGGAAAGGAGAAAAAGTGGCTCAGTTTAGAACTGGTGTTTTAGAGGCTCGCTATTCTAAGTCTCTGGCGATCGCTAAACCGCCAATGCCACCACCGCCATCCCGTCCTTTGAATATTTGAGTCCAGAGAGTAGATATCATATCAAATCCGCGCTTGAACGTCGGGCGTAAAATCGAGTCAACATTCAAAACTCAACCATCATTGAGTTTTGCGATACCCAGTTAACGGTTAACATTCAACTATTATGAGGAGTGCAACCGGAATTGATATCATAATCCAAATCTCCTGAGTTTATGGTGCTCAGCAAAATAAAAATTCTCGTGGTGCGGGCCCCCAGGGCAAACGCATCTAAATTGCCGGGAGAATAGTAGTAGTGTTTTGAGGAATAGCCACCGCTATCGGCAGTCAAATCTCTTTTCAATAAACTACAGCTATCGATAATAGTCGCAACAAGCACGGTAAAATTCCCGCTTGTTGACATGATGCGTTTGCCCTGTGCGGGCCCCCTATCCCGGATGAGGAAGACGCTTATTTAAATTAACAAAAGCAGGGCTGCTGTTGCTAGCAGTAGCAGAATTCCGGCTGCACCGGCTAGGGGTTTTGCTGCTATTCCTGTAATCCATTCTGGTACGCTAGAAGTAGGTTTAATTGCGCCTTCTGTATCTACAGTAGTTATACCCCAAATCCAAGCTGCGTGAATGCCGATCGCCAATCCTAAACTACCATTGTCGGCGATGCGGGCTAATGTTAAAACCATCCCCATCAGCCACAATCCGGGTAGTTGCGGTAGAGTTTCTTTGAGGGCCCAAATTAGGTGGGCGATCGCGAAAATGAAACTGGCGATCGCTGCGGCGATTAGCATTGAGTAATCTTGCTGGAGGATTGTTTGCAAGCAGCCGCGAAAGATTAACTCTTCTGTGGCGCTTATCCACAGTCCTAATAACAGAGTCAGCAGACTAGCAGGGTTAAAAATTAAAGTCCAAAAATTAATTTTTTTTTCGCCTGTTTCGGTAGAACTTTCGCCGCTTTTTAGCTCGATCCAGCCGGCGGTTAATTGCAGACCGAATAAAATTACTAAGCTGATTATTCCTAATCCTAATCCCCGCATTAATGACATCAAAACTGCGGGTTGCCAATCCCAGCCCCAGTTGGCAAAAGATGTGTTTTCGATCCAACTTGTCGCCCATAAAATGAAGGGGACAATCACGTAGAGGGAAGCGAGTAAAGGTAGTTTTTTGTTTCCCAGGGGTTGGGGTGGATGCCATTTGAGGGCGATCGCCAGTACGATCGCTGCGGGAAGCCACACAACAATCCAAGTTGAGAAAAAAACAATTACTTTGAGAATTGCTGGTATTGACTGCGACATCAATCGCAGGTTGTTTAGGTGATGCCACATTTTAATAACTAATAACAACTGCCAACTGCCAACTGCCAACTGACAACTGCCAATTGACTACCGATCGAGCTTGCGCTGAATTTGCCTCAAAGATTGATACATTTCTGGTAGGCGGTTGTAAATAGCTGTGGCTTTCAGAAATAGTTTGTGGGGAATTGCTGGAACGCCCGTCACGATCGCACCTGCGGGCACGTCGCTGTGAATTCCGGCTTTAGCAGTGGCGATCGCCCCATCTCCGATTTTGGCTTGATTGGCAATTCCCACTTGACCTGCCAAAATTACATTGTTGCCAATTTTCACCCCGCCGGCCATGCCAACGTGAGCGGCAAACGCACAATTTTTCCCGACTTGACAGCCGTGACCTACCTGTACTAAATTGTCGATTTTTGTATTCTGGCCGATGCGGGTTTCTCCGACAGCGGGCCTGTCGATCGTACTGTTGCAGCCAACCTCAACGCCCTCTTCTAATACCGTGCAGCCAGACTGCTCCATTTTCACCCATCCTGTGGCTGTCGGCACGAACCCAAAACCTTCGGAACCAATAGCCGCACCGCTGTGAATCACGCAATTTGCCCCGATGCGAGTACGTTCGTGGATGACACAGTTAGCGTGTAAAACAGTGCCTTCGCCTATTTCCGCATCTGGGTAAATTACGACATTTGGGTGAATGCAAACGTTGCTGCCAATTTTGACTTTTGCTTGAATAACGACGTGGGGGCCGATATAGACATTTTCACCAATTTCTGCTGAGGGGTGAACGACGGCTGAGGGATGAATTTCGGATGCTGGGCGAAACGGTTGATAGAAAATGGCGATGGTTTGAGCAAATAACAATCGCGGATCGGGTGCGGCAATCCAAGCAATATTGCGATCGTCACATTGAGCTTGGATGTTTTCATCTAAGGGTAAAATTAAAGCCGAAGCATTTGTAGTGGCTGTATGAGCGGCAAATTTAGCACCTTCTATGTAACTGATTGTGCCCGATGCAGCTTCATCAACAGGAGCCGCGCCTGTAATTTCTGGATCGGTAGCAACCGACGCTGCGAGGGTGCGACTGGTGGCTAAGTTAAGTTTTTGTACTATTTCGCTAAACTTCATCTATAAAAATAATTTGTTGTTAACACAGATTGACCATAGTTAAAATTACCAGCTTTGGAGCACGATCTGAGCAGTTACCATTTAAAAAACAAAAACCCCGATTTCTTGAAGAAGTCGGGGTTGTAGCGCTCGATTATTTTTGGCAATTATTGTACAGAAACTGCATCTACGTCAACAGTGCTGCCTTTGGCTTCAGAAGGGCTGCCGGTGGCTTCGGATGCTGAGGCTGTCTCTGGTTGGCGGGATTTAAAGTAGTCGATCGCCATTTGGGATACTTCGGAAATCAGCAAGACAGCAATTGCCACATCGTCAATTTGTCCGATGACGGGGAGAAAATCTGGGGCTATGTCGATCGGGCTTACCAGATATGCCAGCGTTCCCAGAATAATCCACCAGCGGTACTTGGGGTTGCGGAGGGTGTCGCGGTACCAGTTGTAAACAGATTGTATAGAAAAGTTCATGGGGTTGTCCTCTACTTATATTTTCAATCTTGACAAATTGTCGCTCGAAATGCTTGTGGAGATATCCCCCCTAGGGTTGGCAAGAGACTTCTACCTGGGAGTATAGGGAATTGGGGAGGGAGAAGGTGTCAATCGATTTTAGATTTTAGATTTTAGATTTTAGAATTGAAGCATTGACCCCACGGATAAATTCGGGGGCTCATTTATTGGATACAGGTTTTTTATTTCTGGACGGATGAATCACGTGGCGGGTATCCTGGATGCTTTCGGTCAAGCTGTGTGGGAAGGGCGGGGACTCTTGGTAACGCCCCTATAGAAACCTGACTGATGAAAGCCGATGGAATTTATCTGTGTTTATCTGTGTTTATCTGTGTTTATCTGCGGTTAAAAAAAACATTCATTTTAACGGTATATTCGGCATTTTTTACTTGTATATCCTTTAAAGCAAGTTACTTTGATTGGGGTTTTTTAACCGCAGATGTCAGCAGATAAACACAGATGAACGCTGATGGGATTCATTTGTGTTTATCTGCTGTTTAAAAACATCTTCATATCTTTCACTCACGAATTTTGAAAGATCCATTTTTGGTCGCCGATCGCAATTTCGCAGCCATTTGGCAGCCAAAAAGGCTCGTTAGCCGCCAGCCTCTGCCCGCCCACAAAAGTGCCGTTGGAACTGCCGCTATCGACAAGCTGATACCGCTGTTTGCCAATTTCGTCAGTGGCCCGGCGGATTTGAGCGTGGTAGCGCGAACTTTGCGGATCTTGTAATACTAAAGTGTTGGTTGGTTCGCGTCCAATTGTAAAAGGATTGGCTGTTAGGGCGATCGCTTCTCCAGAAAGTTTGTAGATTAAATATGCGGTTGTTTGGCGATCGCTGCTTGCGAGTACGGTTGGTGCGAGTTGGGGAGGATTTCTCCCTGGTGGGAGGCTGTTTTGAGCAAGTTGTTGTGTTAGTTGTTGTAAATCGCGATCGAACCCTGCTGCTGTGTCTGAAGCTGGAAGACTCGCAGGAGAATTACCTGAAATTAAGTTTAACTGCTGTACGGGAGATTGAGGAACAATCGGACGGCCGGCTTCGGCAATTCTCATTTGCAGGGCGGCGGCATTTTCTGCTTCCTGTCGAGCACTCATTCCCTCAACTTGGCGAATAACTCCGTTGGTTTCGGGAAAGCTGACATCGCCAATTCGCACGTCTTCTAAGTTAAAACCTAGAGTATAAAAATCTTGGACGCGATCGAGCAAATTTTGGCGCAGCAACAGCCGTCCTTGACTGATAAGCTGTTGTAGGGGTATTTGCCCGATCGCTAATCCCATACAATCCTTAACTGCACTTGCTAAAGCACCTATAGGATCGGACAATTCCAAAGCTACCCGTTTCGGATCTATAACTTGATAAATAACAGTCAGAGTGGCATCAATTAAAAATCGATCCTTAGACAAAAAATCTCCGTGCGACTGCACCTCCAAATTGCGGAGTTTGGTGTCTACGAGGACAATTTGAGCCTGTTCCAGCAGGGGAAGGGCAAAGCTGAAATGCCGCCCGGATTTCAGGGTACGCACGGCGCGGCCGTTTTTGACCAACAAACCCGTGTAACCCGCCCCTATAAAGTCCATACTAAACCCGGCCCAGCGTTCTGGAGTCACGGTTTGAATCAGGGGAGAAGCGTTGTTCATGGGAGGGAGTTGAGGGAGGGGAGATTCTATTTTTAGGGTAACAAATTGCTGCGGGCGAGCGATCGGGCGGTGTGCCGGTTCGGCAACCTCTATTCTATACTTCTGGACTCCCCGCGATTCAGGCCGCACTGGATCTAGTTTGCATCTAGTTGATGGTGGGGCGAGAGAGATGCTGTTCCTAGGGTGCGTCTGATCCTTCAAACCTGTTGAACTCGAAAGAATTAATGTCTAACGCACCCTACAATTTGGTGTAACGGTGACTAAAGGTGAGTAATTTATTGGCTATACTTAAGGCATCATGCTAGTTAGTAAATCAGATGAACACGATCGCGATCGCCCTTTCTGATGAGCGACTCCTGAAGTTACAAAAACTCGCCAACGACTTGAATGTATCGATAGAAGAGTTAGTTTTAATAGGCATCGAAAACTTACTCGCACAGCCAGAAAGTCTTTCACCCAATACAGCTCAAAATATTCTCAACGAAAATGCTAAAATTTCCCCTGAGATAGTTGACAAATTTTATGCACTAGCCTCGGATTGGGAGAAAGATGTTGCTGGACTTTCTTCAACTGCCCAAATGTCTCAGCATCCTGCCTATCAGGAAATTATTAGTATGGGAACACAAATCGTGTCGCTGTTGCTATCGGAGCTGAAAAGAAATCCCCTTTACTGGTTATCGGCGTTGAGTGCAATTACGGGTGAAAATCCCATTAAACCCGAACAAAGGGGAAGGGTGAAACAGATGGCATCAGCTTGGATAGATTGGGGGAGAAATCAAGGCTACGCGATTGAATAGAATGTATAGAAGACCAGAATTTGAATTTAAGTAGTCCAATTTTTATCGCACGGATTATCAAGTTACCAGCCCTAAATCTCAAGAATATAACTGCTTTGCATGGGCTGCTGAGGAAGACGATGGTTGGTGGCAACCGATACCGGGAGAGCAATTTTATTAGCCTGACGGTGTGCCGCAAGAGGAGACTCTAGAAGCGTATATTCAGGCTTATCAAACGCTGGGATATGAAATTTGTAAGGGCGATCGCGACAAAATAGTAAAATAAGCTTAACACTTGAAAAGTGAAACTTAGTTTATGTTAAAGTGTAATCAACAAGACCGTTTTTGTACCATAACGCACGGGAATCAGTGCCATGTCCATTTCCAAACCTGAAAAGCCACAGTATTTAAAACCGATTAATCCCCCCGATCGGCAAATGCGAGCGATCGCCTACAGTTTAGATACTTTAATTCCAGGGCTCTACATTTGGCTGGGTGCGCTCAAAATTCGGATTGGGGGTAGCGAGTCCGAAGAAAACTATCCGGGGACTATTCACAGTCCCATTGGCATTGCTTTAGTATTCCCTGGCTACCGCATCTACAGCACTTATCAAGGTAGCTATGACCCTGTGAATAACTATTTAGGGTAAAGCGGAGTTAGGATGGCGCCAAGAGATGGTCAAATAATTAAACATGATCGATGACGAATTACGACAACAAATTTCAGAAATAGCTAGTAAATTTAAGCTGTTTGAATGTAATGCTTGCGCTTTAAGCGTCCAAGAGTTTTTAATTATAAGGGGTATTTCGGGGAAAAAACTAAAAATTTACACTGGCAGTGCCAAGGGAAAATATGGTAATATTTACCATGATGACCTCGGACAAAATATTGCTACAAATGGACGGCATGAAGCTATTGCAGTTAAAATAAATGGGGAGGAACTAATTTTTGATAATATCCACAATGAAGGAATTCCTAAACAAGAGTGGTTGGGAAAATTTTATTGTTTGGCGATCGAGCTGGGCGGTAATTTTGAGATTGCGGAAATTGAATTTTAGCTGAAAGGAGATGAAACAATGTTAGATTTGTATGATTTGCTAGAAAAAATTAAGCAAAGATCGTCTTTATACTTGGGGAAGCGATCGCTCAGTCATCTCCATGTTTTTATAGACGGCTATACCTTTGCGCGCCGTCAACTTGGCATCCCTGTAACAGAACAAGAAACAAAGTTTGAGGAGTTTCAAGAATGGATAGAAAATCGATTTAACCAAGCAGATACTCAATCTTGGAGTCGGATTATTCTTTTTTATTCTGAGGATGAAGCAGATGCACTGAAGCGCTTTTTTGATTTATTTGAAGAATTCTTGAATAGTGAACAGTTACCAAAAATTGATAAAACCAATAATTCCGAAATGTCTGATGAGTTGAGTGTTGTAGGTGTAAATGGTTGAGTCTCATATTGATAGGGATAGTAAAAGTGCGATCGCACTTTCGGAAAATAAGGGCGATTCCCTACGGGATAGCTCCGCTTCACGCACTTTGAAAAAGCAACAATTGCGCTACACCCAAAACATTAGGAAACTGCTTTGAGGTATTGCGTTACAGGCTTCAAATCGATGTCATCGTTGTCAGTCAGTATTTTAACCCACACTCCGCACTTCAATAACACTACATAGTATAGTACATTGCTAGGCCCGAATGAATAAGTAAAAATACTTAGG